>JAKJAE010000130.1 GCA_022707665.1 Chloroflexota bacterium | reverse complement strand
GATAGGCACGCTCAGCGTGCAACTCAACGACGGCACCCGGGTTCAGGTCGTCGCCACGCAGCGCCAGGGCGCGTTGCAGGCTCATCTCCGCTGCGTCGAGCTGCGCCAATGCAGACTGGGCCCTGGCGAGGTACCCCCAGGCGTTGGCCAGGTTCTCGATGTCCTCGTAGATCTCGGAGATCGCGATGGCCTGCTCCGCAGTCCTGACAGCCGTTGCGTGGTCACCGGTGCTGTGGGCCAGGAGCGCCATGTTGGCCAGCGTCTCTGCCGAGGCCTGTTCATTGCCGCTTTCACGGTAGATGCGCAGGGCGCGCCGGTAGTGCGAACCGGCTTCCGCGTATTGCCCCACGGCCCAGTAGACGGTACCGCGGTTGTTGAGAATGACACTCTGCCCGCGAGTGTTTCCCATCAGCTCCAGGAGGCGCAACGCTTCGCCGTACTGTGCCAGCGCTTCGCTGTAGGCCCCCTCGCCAGCAGCGAGGTTGGCCAGGTTGTTGAGGGCCTTCGCGGCGCCGCGGTCATCGCCCAGGTCACGGTAGTACACCAGAGCCTGCTCCAGGAGCGCCCTCGACGTCGCCTGGTTGCCCACGTCCTGTTCCAGCGTCCCCAGGTTGTTGAGGACAGCGGTCTCGCCGCGAAGGTCGCCGTGGGTCCGGTAGATAGCCAGTGCTTCGGTGTAGCGCGCGCGCCCTTCCTCGATGGCGTTCTTCCGGTTTGCGATGTTGGCGAGTTCGCGCAGGGCGTCGGCTTCGACCAGGGGCAGCCCGACGGCCTGCGCCAGTTCGCGCGCTACAGCAAGATGGGCGCGGGCGGGTTCATACTGAGCGCGTTGCACGAGGATCTGGCCCACCGCAAGTTGTGCTTCGGCCACGATCGAACGATCGTCCGATTGAGCTGCCGCATCAGTCGCGAGTGTCAGGCCGTGCTCCGCGGCCTCGTGTGCCTCGACGAAGTGGGCACCAGCGCTGAGCAGTCGCGCCAGCTCGATCTGCAGCCGGGCGTGTAGCCTTGATGGCATCCCCGGTTGATCGGCGGAGCGCAGCAACGCGATCCCTTCGGGGAGCGGGCCGCACAGGCGGAAGTGGAGCCCAAGGGTGCCCAGCAGCGAAACCAGGAGGTCGCCGTCGCCGTTCTCGACCGCCCAGCCCCATGCGGCCCGCCAGTTGGCGTGCTCTCTGCGAATGATGTTGGTGGCGGTCGCCGCCCCTGCGCTGCGCAGTCTGGGCTCGAGCTGTTCGGCCAGGTCCGCGTAGGCTGCGGCGTGACGCGCACGCGCCCTGGCGGCGCCCTCAGGATCTGCCGCAAGTTTCTCGGCGGCATACTCGGCAATCGTGCTGTGGAACGCGTAGCGATCATCTTCGGTTCGGCGGAGGAGCGATTTCCGTGACAGTGCGGCGAGCACAGGGGCTCCCGGTGTGCCCAGCACAACCGATGCCATCGCACTGTCGAATGGACCGACAAAGACCGACAGCGTCGCCAGATGGTTCTGCTCTGCCCCTGTCAGCAGTGCCCAGGAGTGCTCAAAGGCTGCGCGCAGGCTGCGATGACGCGGTGTGGCATCCCGCAGTGGCGTGACCAGTCCATCGAGCGTAGGCCCAATCTCCGCAAGCGGACGATCCGCGAGCGTGGTCGCCGCGAGCTCAACCCCCAGCGGTACGCCCTCCACCAGTTCGCAGATGCGCAGGACATCGGGGAGGGTGGTTCCGTCGAGCGCAAAGCGGCGTTGGACCTGGCGTGCGCGCTCCACGAAAAGGGCGACCGCACCGAAGCGCTGTGGGTCGGGCTCGGATATCGATGTGGGGTAGGCGAGCCCCTCAAGGTCGTAGACCTGCTCGTTCACAAGGCGCAGGCGTTCGCGAGACGTCGCGAGTATCACCAGGCCAGGCGCCTGGTTCAACAAACGCGCAATACGATCGACACAGCCCGGGGCGTTGGGATCCGTGTCCGGGCGGCTCAGGAGCTGTTCCAGGTTGTCGAGCACCAGCAGCATTGCGCGCTCACGCAGGTGCTGGAGGATCGCTGTCCATGGATCGCCTGCAGGATCCGGCGAGAGGCCGAGAGCCTCCGCTACAGCAGAGCCGACCTCGGCATCTGTGGCCTCAGTGCCCAGTGATCCAAGCGAAACCGTCGCGACACCATCGTTGAACAGACCGACGTGGTCATAGGCGCATTGAAGCGCGAGGTGGGTCTTGCCGATCCCCCCTGGGCCTACCAGGGTCACCAGGCGAGCGTATGGACTGGCGAGAGCCTCGGCCAGCTCGGACAGTTCGTTTTCACGACCAAGGGTCGGTGGGGGGCGGCGAGGGGCGGGGACTGGTGATGGAGCTGGCAGCGCACCGCGCCGGATTCGGTCGCGCAACGCCTGGGTCTGCAAGGTGGGTTCGACACCCAGCTCATCGCGCAAGGCACGACGGCACGCTTCGTACTGGGCTAGCGCGCCGCTGCGGTTGCCCTCGCGCGCCAACAGTTGTATCAGAGCGCGGTGCGCCTCCTCCGACCAGGGCTCGAGAGCCACGTGGCGATGGGCCGCTTCGCGCGCTGCCTGAAGGTCACCCCGCCGGTCGTGGAAGGTCGTCAGCGCGTCAAGCGCCTCGATCGCCTGCTGGTGGAGCCACTCCCGATTGAGCACGGCCCATTCCTCGAAGCGATCGCTGTTGTCCACGTAGAACCCGGCGAGAAACTCGCCCCGGTACAACGTCGCCATCGCCTCTTGCCGTTTCAGGCAAGGCAGGCACCCATCCCTGCGCCGGTGGCTGTGACGCCGGCACGCGTCGCTCAACTGGATGCACGTCGCCACATCGACCACGTCGTCAGTCCCCAGCTTTAGCTCGACCACATCGCGGTCGACCTGGAGGCGGTTGGCCGCAGGTCCCAACGCCTGTCGCACGTAGAGCAAGGTCTGTCGCAGGTTCTGCCGTGCCCGGTCCTCCGCTTGATCAGGCCAGAGGAGACCGGCAAGCGCCGCACGACTGTGAGCACGGCCATTCTCGACAGCGAGATAGGCCAACAGGCCGCGGGCCTTGTCGGTCGCGAAGGCGGTTAGCACCTGATCGTCGTAGGTGACGTGGAAGGTGCCCAAGAACGTGAGCGTGAGGTGTGCCATCCTGTCGGGATTATACAGTGATGGGGCGGGGGCGGGAATCAAAGAATCAAAGAACCCAGAATTGGGAGATCTGTAAGGCTGGTTCGAAGTAACCGATTTATCGGTTCTGCTGCTTGCCGGGGGGACCGGAACGACTGAAGTCGCATCCACGAACCCCAGAGCTCAGACTGGCTGAGCACTGGAATCAGCAATCGGTGAAGTGGAGAGTTATGACGGTGCTATGACGGGGTTCCACGATGATGAGGGCGACACTGACCGTGGGAGGGGCGATGCATCGTCGGAGGGTTGTCGTTTGGGGAGCGATCGTAGTGCTGGCCGTTGCCAGTATGGGCTGCATCGGGGTGGGCGCAGGCGACGCAGACGATGGGCCCGCTGCACCACGAAAGCCCGTCGTAGACATCCCTTCACCGACTGCGGCGGTCGTGGCCACGGAGGCACCCGTCTCTGAGTCCACGGCGACGCCGGGGGCGATGGAAACGCCTCTACCCGATCCCACGCCGGCGCCAGCCAGCTCTGGCGCCACGGTGCGGTGGCGGCTCGAAGCGCCCTCGCCCAACGATGGGATGCAGTTTTCCGAGGTGACCGGGATGGACGCGACCGCCGCGTTGCTCCTGGTCGCCGACGCCTATGGCGGCATCTACGGATTTGACCTCGACGGTTCGCTTACTCTGCTGGCCTCGCCCGGCGAGATCGGCTACGTCTCGGATGTTGCCGCAGGCCCCGACGGGCGGCTCGCCATGGCCGACAGCGCGCTCCACCATGTGACGCTGTTCGATGCTGAGGGGGGCCTGCTGGGCGCCTTCGGGGCTCCGGGACGTGGCGATGGCGAGTTCGGGGGCGATAGCCCGCAGGCGCTCGCCGTCAGTGCGTCGGGAGAGATGTTCGTGCTCGACCCCAACCTCGACGCGTCGGGGGCGCCGGTGCTGCGCGTGCAGGTGTTCAACGCCGATGGGGACTACCTCCGTAGTTTTCTGCTTGATCCAGCATGGGACGTGCGCGACCTGGACGTCGGCCCCGACGAGACGCTCTTCGTCGTTGGCCCCGGGGGCTTTCTCGGCGAGCTGGAGCCCGAGGGTGGGCGCTTGATCCAACAGCTCGGGATCGAGATCCTGGCATCTGCTAGTCCCCAGGCAGTCGCCGTGGACGACGCCGGGATGCTCTACGTTGCAACCCAGGCACCCGCGGCGGTGGCTGTCTTGAGCCCGTTGGGCGATCTGGTGGGCTGGGTCGGGGAGGAGGGCGTGCGCACGGAGGAGGGTTGGCACCCCGGAACCTTCCTGTTCCCCTGGACCGTGGCGGTCACCCCCGACGGGAAGATGGTGTTCATGGGCGACGTGTACCCGCCTTTCGTCTATGTGACCGCGATGGCACGGTAGTGGAACTCAGGAGAGCGCCAACTATGGAAGAGCCGAGACGCTCGGGGCACGTGACGTACCGATCCTATCTGCTACGGTTGTGGCAGACGACTGACGGTGACCGCAAGGTCTGGCGCGCGTCGTTGGAGCAACCCGGTACGGAACTGCGGCGGGGTTTTGCTGGGCTACGGGAGTTGATGGCGTTCCTGGAGCAGACGGTCGAGGAATCCGCACTGTCGAATGACGATCCAGGGTCTGAGCCGGTGCTAGATCAGGATCGCCGAAGCAGCGCCAAGTGAGGATCGTGTGTTCGGCAATCAGGAGGTGAGAGTGATGGCAAACGCAAGCGGGGGATGGAAGCGGTCTCGACGGGGCTGGTCCGCGGCCCTGGCATGGGTCTTGGTCTTCAGCTTGGTTCTCAGCCCGCTGCCGCTGGCAGGCGCGCCCGTGGCAGATAGCGACGCGGCTGCGCCGGCCTCAGAGACGCAGGTCGCCTTGTCCGGCGATGCCCTGGTTGTGAGCTGGGCCCAGGCCAACATTGCCGGCGAGCGCACGGTGCTGTTGCAGTGGCCGGCGGCTTACCGGCACTTCATCTACCTTCCGCTGACGGTCCGCGGCGGGACGCAGAGCGCGGCTGGCGCTACGGCTGGCGCTACGGCTAGCGCCGCGCCTGTTGCCACGTCCGTTGCCGACGCCACCACGGATGGCTACTCGATCTGGCGGCGCCTTGCGGGACAGCTCGACTGGGGCTACCTGGGGACTGTGAGCCCCGTGACGAGGCCCGAGGACCTGACCACCGTGCTCGGGCAGGACCTGGTCGACCAGCTATGCCTCGACCTGCGGGCGAGTGCGGACGACCCTCCACTGACCCTGAAGCAACTCTTCGAGCGGCTGCGACGCGATCCGGCCCTCGTGAAGATGCTGCAGGGGCAGACTTATCAGGTGGGCCTGGCGATGGGAACATCGTACCTCGATCGTGGGGCGCCGGAGGGTGAGACGCTCGAGTACCGGGTGTTGCCGCTCAAGGGATCCCTGCAGTTCACACCGGCGCGCGTTCCCTCGGTCACTTCGTCTCTGCCCACACCCACGGGACTGCGCGAGGTCTGGACAGGGCCTACGAACCTGGGCGTGCGGCCAAGCAGCCGGCCTGATGGCGTGGACGAACGCTTCTCCTGGATCGAGGTCCAGGACTACCGGCCCTGGGATGGCACGGTCTACCTGATCTGGGATATCCCCACGGACACGGGGTCGCTCGACGATGGGCTCACCGCGTTCAACCTCGCCGGGTACCGGGTCTACCGCGCGCCATCAACTGCCGGCCCGTGGGAGAAGGTCAACCCGAGCAAGGCCGACTGCGCCCATCCCGGCTCGATCTTCTGCGAAATCCTCACCGGGCTAATGCTACCGCCCGAGACCCAGGACGGCTTCCCGCAGTTCTTCTTCAAGGAGGACCTGCGCGAGGTCCTGACTGACCCGGCGCAGCGCTACAAGCCGTGGACCTACAAGGTCTGCCCAGTTGACGGCTTGCGCAACGAGGGCATCTGCTCGGCGCCGGTCTCGGTGCCCGTCCGCGAGCTGATGCCTCCCACACCCGCCCACGATCTCATCGTGCAGCCCAATCTGCAACAGACGCAACTGCAGCTCACGTGGGTCTATTCCGACACCGGCGACGTCAGCCAGCCCCTGCGCTTCTACGTGACCCGCAGCCCGACGCTGACGGCGCCGCTGGACACCTGGACGCCGGTCACACCGACGAACGCGACGGTGCCTTACCAGCAACTCGCCATCACCGGCCCCGTGACTCTGACGGTGGTCGACGTGCCGCCGAAGGACCAGGTCTTCTGGTACCGGGTGCAGGTGCGTGACAACGCCGGCAACTGGTCGGCGCCGGGACAGGCGGCAAAGGGCGCGCTCTACACGCGGACCGACCCTGCGTTTGGCCCCGTGCCGGGCTATGACGCGCAGAACTGCGCGGACAACCCGATGCCCGTGACGCTCACCGGGCTGGGTGCCGAAGTGCGCCAGGTTGTGGTGTACCGCGGGTTTGCGGCGGGTGGGCCCTGGCACCTGGTGAAGCGTGTGACCGTGGAGGACGGTGCGGCGACCATCACCGATGCGTATGTGCCACCCTACGCCACCGATGTCTACTACCGGCTGGAGGCCGTCGACGGACACGGCAACGTGAGTGCGGCGCAGCCCTACTGCGCGCACCTGGAGGGAAGCGACATCCTGCCGCCGCCGCCTCCCATCACGACGACGGTGACACAGAACGATACCGTCTATGTCTGGACCGCGGAGGTGGGTGACACGGACACGCCCGACGAGTCGCAGCCGCCCACAGTCATCACCGTGACCATGCCCGGCGAGGATGGGCCGATCACGCAGACCCTCCCGGTCACCAACACGGCGAGCGGGCAGATCCCATCGGGCGCCTGGATCGAGATCGACGGCACGACGACGGGCTCGGGTGGGGCGGGCGACTCTTCCGAGAGCTGGCTGCGCGTCACCAACAACTTCATCGACACCGAGCGGCAGATGACCGACCTCGGAGGACTCCACGCGCTCCGGTGGGAGGTCAGCCAGACTGCGGATCCCTATGTAGTCGTGAACATCGTGACGGTAGACGAATGGTCGCCGCCGCTGGCGCTCTTCCGACGGATCCCGGGAGGAAGCTGGTTACAGGTGACC
>JAKJAE010000012.1:313-19510 GCA_022707665.1 Chloroflexota bacterium | reverse complement strand
ACCGGGCTCCTGCGCGGGCAAAGAGGCCTGCCCACGCGTCGGGGTTCCACTGGCGGATCTGCTCGTTGAATTGGGGTGCAAACTGCTCGTAGCGGAACCCCGCCCCGTAGGTCCTGGCGTGGTACTGGTGGGTAGGGCTCCCCTCAACGCGCAGGCTGTTCTGATACCATTCGGCATAGGGCGATTGGGAAAGGTCCATCTTGCCGCTGAGCGCTTTTTCTATGTCCATCTCACCTGCCGGCGCATACGCCGGCACGCTATAGACGCCCCAGTGGATGAAGATGCCGAACTTGGCATCGTTGTACCAGTCGGGCAGGGGATGAGTCTTCACCGACGCCAGCGTGGGTTGGTAGGTCATGGCATAACCTCCTGAATGGTCTTGATCATAGGGCGCTCCTTGCTCAAAGTCAAAGACCTGCGCGTTCCGCGGGCCAGCTCATTGCAAAACGCTCGTTCTGTGACACAATGCACCCACTGTGTCGGGACTCGGTGTCCATCTGCCATGCTTGCAGTGGCTGGACGCGCCCAGGCCACCTGATTGGAGATAATGTGCGATGTTTGGACTGAGTGCGGATGTTCTTATTGGTCGGATCCTGGTGATCTTTCTCGGTATTCCCATCCACGAGTGGGCGCATGGGTGGGTTGCGCATCTGTTGGGCGATGAGACGCCGAAACTGCAGGGGCGACTCTCGCTGAACCCGTTTGTCCATCTCGATCCCATCGGCACGCTATCCATCCTGCTGACCGGTTTTGGGTGGGGGCGTGCCGCGCGGGTGAACCCTTACCGGATGACGCGGGTGTCGAACCCGCGGACCGGCATGGCCCTGTCAGCACTGGCTGGTCCAGTATCGAACATCATCCAGGCCCTGATCCTGGCGCTACCCTTCCGATTGGGGCTGTTGGCGATGCTCGAAGCGTCCATGGCCTACCGGCTGGCGCAGGTGCTCTTTGCCGCCATCGCGGTCAACATTGGGCTCGCTGCATTCAACTTGTTACCTATCCCTCCTCTGGATGGGTCGCGGGTGCTGGCGGGTTTGGCTCCACGTCGTGTGGGCGATTTCATCGAGAGCCTTGAGCCCTATGCCGTGTACATCCTGTTGTTCGTGCTCTTTCTCCTGCCACGGCTGGGCCTGGACCTGGTCAGCCTGATGGTCAACCCGCTCCAGCAGTTTTTCTATCGCATTTTGCTGTTCTAGAGGGCGAGAGTCCGCTCTGCATGGGAGAGAAGCGAGCGTGGCATCGCGCGCGATACCGCGTACGGCAGTTCTTCAGCGTCGCCGGCGCAGCCTTTACCCCTGTGGATGAGCCCTACGTCATTGCGAAACTGGCAGGCCAGGCAGATCCCGGCACGTTACTGCGCCTGTTCCGCGCGCTGACGCGTGCCGAGCAGCACCATGGGATCGAGGTGTGCCGTGCCCTGGAACGCGCCGGCCAGGTCGATCCGGACCTATATGTCGCGGCATTGCTGCACGATGTGGGCAAGACTGTCTCCCCACCGCGCCTGTGGGAGCGTGTCCTTGTGGTTCTGGTTGAGGCATTGTCTCCTCGATGTGCCAGGGCTTGGGGATGTGTTGCTGCGGACGGGGCAGCGGCGGTTCCGAGCGGATGGCGTCGTGGTTTCATTGTCCGCCGGAACCACGCGCGCTGGGGAGCCAGGATGGTTGCGGAGGCGGGCGCGTCGCCCCGGGTGGTTGCCCTCATTCATCATCACCACGATGCGCTGCCCGTCGACGTCACTGAGGGGTCCCTGGAACCTGACCTATTGGTCGCACTCCAGGCGGCGGATGAAGCATAGGAGGTGGAGGCCATGCCCAAGACGGACAGGGATGCCGCTGTCCAGAAGCCAGTACGCCAGAGGATCACGATTATCGGTGCCGGCTGCATTGGCGCTTCGATCGGACTTGCCCTGCGTGGATCGAAGGATGGCGATCATCTCGAGATCGTAGGCCACGACCGCGACACGGGCCAGGCTCGCCTGGCCCAGCAGATGGGGGCATTTACAACCGCGGCGATCAACCTGGACCTGGCGCTCGACGGTGCACAGTTGGTGATCCTGGCCGTGCCCTTCTCCGAGCTTCGCGAGGCGCTGGGAGACGTGGGGCGGCTTCTGGACCCTACCGCGAGTGTCGTGGTGACGGATACGACGCAGCTCAAGGAGCCCGCCATCGCCTGGGCGAGGGCTGCACTGCCGGCCAATGCGCACTATGTGGGCGGCGATCCCTATCTGGCGCCTGGTGTGAGTGGCTGGGAGCCGTTGCATGGCGTCGCCAATGCACGCCCGGATCTCTTCCACGAGGCCGTCTATGCTATTGCCGCCGGGGCCGAGGAGCATCCCAGTGCAGTGCGGACGGTTGTCAATCTGGCCCTGGTGCTGGGCGCAACACCACTCTTTATGAGTCCGGTGGAACACGATGCGGTACGCCTGATCAGCGCTACCGTGCCGGCGCTGGTGGCGGCCGCGCTGATGCGGGCGACGGTTGATGCTCCTGGTTGGGCCGAGGTTCGGCAGGCGGCCGGCCGGGAGTTTGCCACAGCGACGGCCGGCGCTGCTGGCGATGTTGCCTCTACGCGGATGGCGACTCTTCTCGGTCGCGAGACGGTTCTGCGCGGGCTGGACGCGTTGTCGGCACAGCTCACTACCCTGAGGCAGAAGGTCGCGAGTGGCGATGCCGAAGGGATAGACGCTCTGTTGGCCTCGGCGAGCGCTGACAGGGAACGCTGGATCAAGCAGAGCCGCTCGCGGTCATTCGGACCAGAGGCCCAGGCCATTGAGCGGGATACCCTTTTCGGACGCACGCTGCGCTCCATGTTGGGAAACGGTGTTACAGGCAGAACGGACCGTTAGGCAGAGCCGCCTGCGGCTGCCCTACAAACGTCAGCCCGCGCTTTCGCCGAGCTGAAACGGGGCTACTATCGCGATATGAGCCGTCCCCCCCGCGCTGCGGTGCGCCGCATCCTGATGATCGCACCCACATCGTTCTTCCTCGACTATGGGTGCCACGTTCGGATTCTCGAGGAGGCCCGAGCTCTCCAGGCTGGCGGACAGCAGGTCCGCATCGTCACCTACTATCTGGGACGCAACTGGCCTGGCCTGGACATCATCCGTTCGAGCCCCACACCGTGGCGGGCGGACTATGAGGTTGGGTCATCGCGCCACAAGATCGCTTTCGATGTGCTGCTGTTCGTGCGTGCGCTGCAGGAGACCCTGCGCTGGCACCCCGACGTTATCCATGGCCACCTGCATGAGGGAGCGCTCATCGGTGCCGTTATCGGCAGGCTGTGTGGTGTTCCGTCTGTGTTCGACTTTCAGGGGAGTCTGACCGGCGAGATGCTCGACCATGGGTTCATCAAGAAGGACAGCATGGCCTATGCCTGGTGGCGCCATCTGGAGGCGTCCATCATCGAGATGCCCGATGCGATTGTAACCAGCACGACGCATGGCGCCGCGATTCTGGAACAGGGATTTGGCCGCACGGAATCCATCCATCCCCTTCCCGATAGCGTGAACCTTGACTTCTTCTGCCCCACCTGTCTGACGCCCGAGGCGCGCGCTGCGGAGCGGGCTGCTCTCGGTATTCCGCCCGAACGCCATGTCATCGTCTACCTTGGGCTACTTGCAGATTACCAGGGCGTTCCGCAACTGCTTGCGGCGCTGGCCCGGCTGCGCGCAGAGGGCATACCGGTCTTCTGTCTTGTCATGGGGTTTCCCGGCGTCGAGGCCTACAGCGAGCGCGCTCACGCGATGGGGTTGACGGCACAGGACGTGGTCTTTACCGGCAAGATCCCGTACGACCGGGCACCTGAGTACCTGGCCCTCGGGGATGTTGCCGTGGCGCCCAAGCTTTCGGCAACCGAGGGAAGTGGCAAGATCCTGAACTATATGGCCATGGGCCTGCCCGTGGTGGCGTATGACACCCCGGTCAGCCGGGAGTATCTGGGTTCCCTCGGCATCTATGCTTCCCCGCTGGGCGATGTGGACGCGCTGGCTCATGCGCTGGCATCGGTCGTCGGAGATCCGGTGGCAGCTCAGGCGCTGGGCGAGCGCCTGCGTGAGAGGGCCGACCGGCATTTCTCCTGGGTCCGCACCGGGCGCCAGCTCATGCATATCTATCAGGAGCTCCTGGGCAAGGACCCGGTCTGATATGTACGCCCAAGTCCTGGTCTTCCAACCCATCCGCCTGAAGGATTCACCATTTCTGGATTACCGGGTACCTGAGGCACAGGCTTCCGAAATCCGGGTGGGACAGCTTGTCGCCGTGCCCCTGCGCACGCAGACACTCCCCGGCCTGGTCATGCACCTCTCGCCCACCTCCTCCGTGACGGAGACGCGTGAGATCGCGTCCATTCTCGATCCAGAACCCGTGCTCACCGACACGATGCTGCGAATGGCTAACTGGCTGTCGCGTGAGCTGTTGGCTCCCTTGCATCGCTGTATCCAGCTCATGCTGCCTCCGGGCATGAACCCACAGGCCATCTTGCACCTTGTCCCCAGGGTGAGGGAGGTGCCTGCCGGGTTACCGCGCCAGGCAACCGCGCTCCTGCAGCTTCTCGTGGATCGCGGGCCTTTGACAAGCACGCAAGTGCAGTCGGCGCTGGGCAGGATCGATCTGCGGCGAACACGGCAGTTCCTGAAACGACGCGGTTACATCGATGTCGAGCGGTCTCTGCGCTTGCCCCGGGTGGCCCCCAAGACGGTCGCTATCGTCAGCCTGGCAGTGCCGCGGGAACAATGGCAAGCGCGCCTGTCCGGGCTCAAGAGCACCGAAGTCTATCTCGCGGTCCTGGATTTCCTGGAAGAGGAGGAGGCGCCGGTCGAGGCCAGCGTTGTGCTTGCCGAGACGGATGCCACTGCGTACCATCTCGGCAAGCTCCATGAGCGTGGTCTCGTCAGTATGGGGCGTCAGGAGGTTGTCCGGGATCCGCTGGAGGAGATGGTCTTCACACCCGACCAGCCCCCCAGGCTCACGGCAGGGCAGCTCGCGGTCTGGGAGGCGCTCACGGCCTCGTTGCGCGCCGGTGCGCCGCGTCCCCCGGTACTCCTCCTGGGAGTGACGGGCGCAGGGAAGACCGAGCTCTACTTGCGCGCAGCAGCAGAGGTGGTCAACCGGGAGCAGCAGGCCCTGGTCCTGGTCCCCGAGATCAGTCTGACGCCACAGACGGTGCACCGCTTCGCGGTACGCTTCCAGGGACACGTCGGCCTTTGGCACAGCGAGATGAGCGAGGGCGAGCGCTATGACACCTGGCGGCGCGTGCGCAGTGGCGAGATCGCCGTGCTCGTCGGGGCACGCTCTGCGCTCTTTGCACCGTTTCCGGCCCTGGGGCTCATTGTGATGGATGAGGAGGAGGACAGCAGCTACAAGAACGGCACCTCGCCCTATTACCACACCCGTGAGGTTGCCGAGCGCCTGGCACACCAGTCCGGCGCGTTGTTGATCATGGGCAGTGCGACGCCGTCGCTCGAAGCCTATGCCCGAGCGAAGGCCGGGCGTTACCGGCTGTTGCAACTCCCGGCACGCATCATGAGTCACGCGCGGCGTATCGCTGACTGGCAACAGGTGCTACACCTGCCCCGCAACCGCTATCAAAGCGTGGACGAAGTTGATGTCCCCGGGGGTGTCCTCGCGGAAGAGCCTGCCTCGACGGGTGTGGCCCTGGAGGGAGTCACGATCCCCCTTCCGCCTGTCGAGGTCGTCGATATGCGGGCCGAGCTTCGGGCGGGCAATCGCTCGATCTTTTCGCGTGCACTCCAGGCCGCCGTCGACCGGGCCATGGATCAGGGGGAGCAGGTCATCCTGTTTCTCAACCGGCGTGGCTCCGCGACGTATGTCTTCTGCCGGGACTGTGGCTGGGTCGCCACTTGCCCGCGCTGCAATATCCCCTTGACCCAACACGGCGCCCGGGGAGAGGCCGTGCCCACCAAGGCCGAGGTGCTCGTGTGCCATCGCTGCGGGTACCAACGCGCCGCCGTACCGCGCTGCCCAGCGTGTGGCTCGCGGCGCGTGCGGGCCTTCGGGCTGGGCACCCAGGGGTTGGCAGCACAGGCTGCCGAGCGCTGGCCCACAGCTCGCCTGATGCGGTGGGACCGTGACGTCGCCGCGTCACGTGGGGCGCATGCTACGATCATGCGCGCCTTCGCTCAGGGCGATGCCGATATCCTGGTTGGAACCCAGATGATCGCGCGCGGCCTCGACATCCCCAGGGTCACCGTCGTCGGCATTGTCTCCGCCGATACGGCCCTGAACCTTCCGGATTTTCGCGCGGCTGAGCGGACCTTTCAGACGTTGGCCCAGGTGGCCGGGCGTGCCGGGCGCGGCATTCTGGGAGGGCAGGTCGTTCTGCAGACCTACCACCCGGAGCACTATGCCATCCAGTTGGCTGCTGCCCACGACTATGGGACGTTCGCAGAGCGGGAATTGGCGTTCCGGCGCCGTGCCGGCTATCCCCCTGCGGTGCGGCTGGCACGGCTGCTCACAGGCCACCGTGACCCCGCCAAGGCGCAGCGCAGCGCCGAATTGATGGCCCAGCGTCTGCGGGCGCTTCTTGCCCAGAGGGGGTTGCCTTCCACCGATCTCATTGGCCCTGCGCCGGCTTTCTTCGCCCGGGTGCGTGGTCTGTACAGGTGGCAGATCCTATTGCGAAGTGTGGCGCCAGCCGATCTGCTCCGTCCCCTGGAGTTCCCTCCGGGGTGGATTGTGGATATCGACCCCGTCAATATACTGTGATTCATTTCTCCCAATACAGAAAGAGGCAAATGCGATGACGTCAATGGCGGAGACCGGCGGAAAGCGTTTTACCCACAAGCAGATCATCAACGCATGGTGTATGTATGACTGGGCAAACTCGGCCTTTGCCACGACGATCCTGGCTGCGGTCTTGCCTGTCTACTACAGCCAGGTCGCTGGTGCGACGCTCTCTTCGGAGGCTGTCGCCACAGCGTATTGGAGCCTTGGCCTGAGCCTGTCGCTGTTGATCGCCGCGATCATCTCCCCGATTCTCGGTACGGTCTCCGACGTCGTGCGGGGTAAGAAGCAGTTCCTGACGGCCTTTGCGTTGATGGGAATCGTGAGCACCGGGCTGATGGTGCTGGTCGATACAGGGGACTGGTTGCTGGCCTCGATCCTGTTCGTCATTGCGCGGCTTGGCTTCACGGGCTCTACGGTCTTCTACGATGCCCTGCTGCCGCATGTTGCCGATGAGGACGAGCGGGACGCTGTCTCGGCGCGAGGCTACGCGCTCGGCTATCTCGGCGGCGGCCTGCTGTTGGCGATCAACGCAGCGATGATCATGGTGCTTCCGGGCACGTTGGGACCCCGGCTTTCCTTCCTCAGTGTCGCGATCTGGTGGGCGCTGTTCTCGATTCCCATTCTGCGCCGGGTGCCCGAACCCCCGTCGGCAACGGTAGCCCGCCTGCCGGGGAGCAGTGCGATCGGTGAGAGCTTTCGCCGCCTTGCTCAGACGTTCAGGGAGATTCAGCGTTACAAGGAGCTGTTCAAGTTCCTGATCGCCTTTCTTATCTATAACGACGCCATTGGGACGATTATCGGCGTCGCCAGCATTTACGGCGCCGAACTGGGTTTCGACAGCACGCTGCTGATCCTGGCCCTGCTCCTGGTGCAGTTCGTGGGTATTCCCTTCAGCCTGATCTTTGGCCGGCTCCCGAGCAAGGCGGAGTCGCGACGTCCGTTCTATCTGGCGTTCATCGTCTACAATCTCGTGGCGCTGCCGCTCGTGGGTATCCTTGGGGCGCGTGCGCTGCCTTCGGAGAACCTCGGGATCATCCTGGGCCTGATTGCGGCGGTCGAGGTGGTGGGCGTCCTCTTTGCGCTTCTTCTGGGGCGCCCGGTCTTCTCGCGCCTCGTGGCAACATTCGACACGCGGCGCAGCATCATCCTCTCGCTGATCGTCTACGCGGTCATATCGGTCTGGGGCTACTTCCTCAACTCGGTCATCGAGTTCTGGCTGCTCGCCTGGATGGTGGCCATCGTGCAGGGCGGTAGCCAGGCGTTGAGTCGCAGCCTATACGCCAGCCTATCGCCTGCAGCCAAGAGCGGCGAGTTCTTCGGCCTGTTTGGCGTCATGGAGAAGTTCTCCGCCATCCTGGGACCACTGCTGTTCGCCGGTGCCGTGGGCATTTTCAGCAACAGTCGTCCTGCGATTCTGAGCCTGATCGTTTTTTTCATCGTCGGGATCATTATGCTGCGTAACGTGGATGTGGATGAGGGCATCCGTGTTGCCCGGGAAGAGGATGCCCGAGCAGGCCTTGTCCCCGAAAGGTTGCCACAAGCTTAAAAGACAGTAGAATGCGCCCTTGCAATGACAGAGCAGGGGGGGCTATCCACCGAAGCGCGGCGTGTCTCGCGGGCAGCAATCCTGATGTCCATCGGCAACGTGGCCAGCCGGGCACTGGGTCTTGTCCGCGAGATGACCAAATCTTACTACTTCGGTGCAGGCGGCGCTGTCAGCGCCTTTGATGTAGCGACGCAGGTCCCCACCATGCTCCACGACCAGCTGGTCGGTGGCATGCTCAGCTCGTCCCTGGTCCCCGTCTTCTCCGGTTACGCACGCTCTGAGGATCGCGAAGAGCTCTGGCGCGTATTCAGCCAGGTCTTCACGATCATCTCGCTGCTCCTGGCGGTGCTGGTCGTCTTCCTGGAGTTGGCTGCCCCATGGGTGGCCAGAGTTCTGGGAAGGGGATTGGCCCCGGAGTACCTGGATCTGGCCACGTCTATGATCCGCATCACTTCGCCTGCAGTCTTTCTGCTCAACATTGCCGGTCTCTTCTCCGCGATCCTCTACGCGATGCAGCGTTTCAGACTCCCGGCCTTCACCAGCGCTGTCTACAACGCCACCATGGTCGCTGTCATCATTCTCTATGGGCGCAGCGCGTTGGGCACGAAGTCGCTGGCGGTGGGTCTGCTGGTCGCGACGCTGGCGCAGGCGGCTTTTCAGATCCCAGGGCTTCGAGGCATGCGAACCCAGGGGGGAAGGGCGCTTCCGTTCCGGCTCAAGGCGTTGTTCCCGTTGCATCCAGCGCTGCTACAGATGGGACAGCTCTATCTGCCCATTGGGGCTGGCCTTCTGGTCGACCAGGCTGCCGTCGCGCTCAGTTTCAACCTCGCCTCGCGGACCGGTCCCAGCGGCATCGCGTGGATGAAATACGCCGCTACCTTGATTCAATTCCCGTTGGGGTTGGTCGTCACTGCCGTTTCGGTCGCTATTTTGCCGACACTTTCGCGCTATGCCGCCGATGAGGACGAGACGTCATTTCGTGCCACCCTGGCACAGGGGCTGCGGCTCGTGCTCATTCTGGTTCTGCCGGCTGCGGTCGGACTCCTCGTGATGGCTGAGCCCCTGGTAGCCGTTGCACTCCAGCGCGGTGAGTTCATGCGGGTAGACACGCTGGCGACAGCCCAGGTGCTGCGTTTCTCGATCCTTGGCCTGGTCTTTGCTGCACTCGACCAGCCGCTGATCTTCGCATTCTACGCACGGAAGGACACCTGGACCCCGGCACTGGTGGGGATCGGCACTGTGGTTTTTTACGTGATCATCGCACTGTTCCCCCTCCAATTTCACGAGCCACGCCTGTGGGAACTCATTCTGGCCAACTCGCTCAAACTGATGGCCCATGCGCTACTGATGCTCTTGTTATTCACGCGTAAAGTGGGTAACCTTCGTCCCTATCGTGTCGGGCACACAACGCTGACCGCGCTCGGTGCCTCGCTGGCCATGATCTTACCTATGCTCGCTATCCTCCGGGTCCTCGAACCCCTGGTTCCTTCAGGATCATTGGGTTGCCTCTTGCGCATTGGTGCTGCCACGGGGGGTGGGGTGCTCATCTATTACGCGCTGATGCGCCTCCTGGGTGTCGAGGAAATCGGTCTGATCCGCCAGGCACTCAAGCGCAAAGTCCAGTTGAGCCCCAGCTCGATGGCTCAGATTCGTAGTACCCAGGAATAATCGTATGACGGTCAATGGTATTCTACAGAATGGCGCCCTGGCCCGTGTCCGCCGGTGGGTTGGCCTGGTTGCCGTGCTGGCGTTGCTCACTGCACTCGCCAGTGGCTGTGACACGGTTCCTGAGCAGGAACGTCAGATCCTCGTACTCTGGCATACCCTCACCGGCGCAGAGGCCACAGCGCTTGAAGTGCTGACCGACCAGTTCAACGCGGAGAATCCATGGCGCCTGGTCCTTGTCACCGAATATCAGGATAACCTCCTCGAGAAGCTGCAGGTTGCGCCGGATCATCGTCCTGATCTCATCACGTTGTGGTCTGCCGACCTTGCGGCCTATGTTGCGCTTGGGATGGTAGGGGCGGTTCCGTCACAGTCAGCCGAGATCCAGAAATCCTGGTCCGATTTTCTGCCCATGGCAGGCGCACTCTACCAGTCAGACGGGGTTCCCCAGGCGCTTCCTCTGGGGCTGGCCACCTACCTTTCCTATTCGAACAGCGAATGGTTGGGCGATCTGGGCTACGATGCGGCAGAGGCGACCTGGGAGGATTTCCGGCGCACTGTATGTGCTGCTACCGATCCGACCCGCGGGCAGATCGGGGTCGGCATGCCGGCGCGATCGAGCATTTTTCTGGCATTTCTTGCCGCGAGCGGTTCGCAAATTGTGGGCACCGATGGGTACTATGCGTTTTCGGATGTCCCCGGACACGAGGCCGCTGCGTTGCTCAAGACGGTGTTGAGCGGAAACTGCGGATTGGCCTATGAGGACCGTGAGGTGGGGATCGAGCGCCTTGGCAGGAGTTCCATGGCGATGGTTATTGAGTCCAGCGAAAGTCTGCTGCAGATTGAGCAGTCGATCCTCAGCGGACGCAACTTCGACCTGGCGATCAACCCGATTCCCGGGCCCGATGGTCCGGGTGTCACGCTCTGGTACGGGCCGGGCTTGATGGTCACGGCCCCCGATATTGTGCGACAGGAGGCCGCGCTACAGGCGATGGCCTGGTTCCTCTCTCCGGAGGCGCAGCGCACCTGGGGAGCCACCACCCGGTACCTGCCGATCCGCCGCTCTGTCATCGAGTTGGAGCTCGAGGAAGTCGGACAGACGCCGGCAGGCGCGCTGAGTGCCGAGCTCTGGAGTCTGGCTCTCGATGCCGCCGATCAGGGGACCTGGGTAGCGTGGCCAGAGGCCACGAACCGGATCACGTGTCGGGCCTCTCTGTTGCGTGGCCTGCTTGCGCTTCAGCATCCGGAGGCGGATGCCGTTGCCTATGTCGACACCGCCGTCACGGCATGCAACACGGGTGTCGACTTTCGGCTACCTGCCACCCCCGAGCCTACGGTAACTCCAACCCCATGACGACCTATGAATCCTGGCTCGCCGTCGCTGTGGACGCTGCTGGCGCCACCTGCGACTACCTTCGCGGTGTCTGGCGGACGTCCCACGCGGTGCAGAGCAAGGGGTACCGCGACATCGTCACGGATGCTGACCTTGCCGCTGAGTCGATCATCCTGGAGCGGCTGGGCGCAGCCTTCCCGGACCATGCTCTGACGTCGGAGGAGGCTGGGGCCAGCGAGGTGGGCGGCAGGAGTCCCGTCGTCCGTTGGCTGGTAGATCCCATCGATGGCACCACGAACTTCTCGCGCGATAATCCCAACTTCTGCACCTCGATTGCCGCAGTGGTGGATGGCCAACCGGTTGTCGGCGTGATCGCTGACGCACTGCGTGGGCAGGTGTTCGCCGCCTGGTCCGGCGGCGGAGCCACCCTGAACGGCGTGCCGATCCACGTCTCGGGCATCACGGAATTGGCCTCAGCGATCCTTTCGGCTGATACGCCAAAAGTCGCCCACCTGCGGCAGCAGACGCTGGCGTATGTCGCCCGACTGCTGATTCAGGGACGCACGCTGCGAGCATCAGGCTCTGCCGCGCTCAACATGGCTTACATCGCTGCGGGGTGGGTCGACGCCTATTTCAACGTGACTTTGAAGCCGTGGGATCAGGCCGCTGGCGGGTTGTTGGTGCGTGAGGCTGGGGGTGCTGTATCGACGCTTTCAGGAGAGGTGTGGACGCCTTACCAACCCGACCCTCTTATGGCTGCCAGCCCGGAGCTCCTGAACGTGATGCGGGGACTGTGGAAGGGTGCGGAAGCGGTCGAGGTGGATTGATCGAATGAGCGGAGATGTGCAAGGGCAGGCAGGTGACCGTTTCGGGCGCTGGCTAGCGTTGCTCGCTGGCGTGGTCCTGTTGGCTCTGGCGCTGCCAGGCTCCACCGCTGCCCAGGTCAGCCCGCAGGGAGAGCTCTTTGCACTGATCAACCAGCTCCGACTGCGTGAGGGACTCGCGCCACTGGGGAGCTCCACGTTGTTGAACACCGCAGCGCAGCGCCATGCGGAGGACCTCGTCACCATCGGTCAGGTCACACATACAGGTTCGGATGGCTCGAGTTACCAGCAGCGCATCCGCGAGGCGCGCTACAACGCGTGGGATAGCGGACTGATGGTCGACGAAGTGCTCTGGACGGGTTTAGGCAGTGCGGCAGACGCAGTCACCTGGTTCTACAGCAATCCTGAATGGGCAATTCTCAGCGATGCGCGGTATCGCGAGGTGGGTGTGGGCTACGCTGACGACAGCGGCGTGCGCTATTTTGTCGTGACCCTTGGCGCCCGGGCCGGTGTTCTGCCGATCTTCATCAATGACGGTGCTGAGACGACCGACTCGCCGGCGGTTGCGCTCCGGTTGACCAACGAGGATGCTGCACCACTCGGCGATGGTGTGCAAATCGGACGGGCGATTGAGGTGCGGGTGAGCAACAGCCCGAACTTCGACGGGGTGGCGTGGCAGCCCTGGGAAGAGTTGCTGCCGTGGCTGCTGGCGGGCGAGGAGCCAGGCGAGTATGCGGTCTATGTCGAATTCCGCGACGGTGCCAACCGTACCGCGGTGGCTGAAGACCTGATTGAGCTGGTCAACCCGGGCGAATCGCCGCCGACGCCCACGCCGTTCATCGATCTGCCCCTGGGCACCCCCGGGGCAGCCGGGGGCGCCGTTTCCACCCCTGCTCCATCCGGCATGCCGGAGACGCCCTCTGCCCCTGGCGAAGACGGCGTGCCAACGCGAACTCCGGTGGCCCTGGATGCTGAAGGTGAAGAGCCCATCCTCTATGCAACATGGACCCCGCTGCCCACTGATATCCCTGTGGACGTTGCCGAGTCAGGTTCGCGAGACTGGTCGCTTCTGCTGGCTTTCGTGCTCCAGGGTGCGGCGGTTCTCCTTGGAATCGCTGCATTCCTGCGGCGGCGTTCCTGACGCTTCGTTCCTCCGCGGCGCTGGCAGACTGATCAGGGCGATCGCCAACCCGGCTGTACCTGTTGTGCCACAGGCCTCTTCAAAAATGTAACCCATTTGCAATCCATTCGTGCGTTCAGCGTGTTAGAATGTTCATGCTGGGAAAGTTGTAACGATGGATAGCGAAAGGAGAACACACGTATGAACCGGTGGCGTTTCGCCCTCCTCTGTGTCCTCGTCCTTGCACTGGCGGCGATCAGCCGGCAGCCTGCGGCAGCGGCGCCATTGGCGGATACGACCTATATCGTCCAGGCTGGTGACTCTCTCACCCGCATTGCCGCGCGTTATGGGCTCACGGTGAGCCAGCTTGCGTCTGCCAATGGCCTGGGTTGGAACTCCTGGCTCTACGCCGGGCAGCGCCTGGTCATCCCCGGTGGAAACGCTGCGCCGCAGCCCGCGCCCAGTGGGAGCACCTACGTCGTTCAGCGTGGCGACACGTTGATGAGCATTGCGGCGCGCTATGGCGTTACCGTCAGCCAACTGGCCTCGATGAACGGCCTATACTGGAACTCGTGGGTCTATGTGGGGCAGCGGCTCACCATCCCGGGCGGGCAGACGCCGCCCCCGGCCAATCCGACCCCTCCGCCCAGCGTTCCCTCGACCGGTGGTACCCACATCGTCCAGCGTGGGAACACGCTATTCAGCATTGCGCGCACTTACGGCACAACCGTCAGCGCACTGCGTGCGGCCAATGGGTTGGCCTCAGACATCATCTACGTGGGCCAGAGACTGACCATCCCTGGTAGTGGCACGGCGCCCAGCCAGCCGCCCGTGACGCAGCCCACGCCGGTACCGAACCCGGGCGGGAGCGGTGAAAAGTGGATCGATGTGAACCTGTCGCAGCAGCGGATCACGGCTTACGTGGGGCAGACGCCGGTTTACTCGGCCATCGTCTCCACGGGGTTGCCCGGAACGCCGACGGTGGTGGGGACCTTCAGCATCTACGTCAAGTATCTCGCCACGCCGATGAGCGGTCCGGGTTACTACTTGCCCAACGTCCCTCACACGATGTACTTCTACCGGGGCTATGCCATCCATGGTGCCTACTGGCACAACAACTTCGGCACCCCGATGAGCCACGGCTGTGTGAATCTCTCGTTGTCCGATGCTGAGTGGTTCTACAACTTTGCCCCGGTTGGCACGAAGGTGGTCAGTCACTATTAGGCAAGGCCAAACAGAACCTGGAAGATGAGGGGGTAGCGATGGAATTGACGCGGGGCATCTGCCCCGCGTCAATTGTTACCCAGAAGAACGCGCGATTGGATATGGGGTTTTCGGACATGCACGACAGCATAGCCCGTTTGGCAACCTGGTGCCACTTTGATGCGGGCCACATCCTCTACCTCGAAGGAGAGCCGGCTGAGGCTCTGTACATTCTGGAGCGCGGCTGGGTCAGAGCTACGCGAATGTCGCTGGACGGAGTAGAAACACGCGTGGCAAACATGCTGCTCAAACATGCGGAAGCTTCCGACGGGCGGTTGGTCGTGCGCCGCCAGGCGTGGACGACCTTCGATGAGATGGCGACCCGCCTGGGGACGGTGCGTGATGTGCTCAGTCGTGTCCTGAAAACGCTGAAGGAGGAGGGGGTGTTGTGCAACAACGCTGCATTTCTGACTTGACAGATACGTTCCTGTAGTGTATAAATTCGTGAGTATTTTGGTTTCTTTGGTTAAATTTGTTTTTTGGGCATAGTCATGAAACCTACAAAAAGACAGTTAACATTTATTGGAAAAATGTTGGATATCTACCTGGAGATCCAGGAACCCATTCACTATACAACGGTAGCAGAGCAGCTAAACCTCAGTAAATACACTGCCTACGATATGCTCCGCTTGCTGGAAGAAAAGGGGTATGTCGAATCGATATATGAAACCCGGGGTGAGGGTCCCGGACGGGCTTCCGTCTTGTTTCAACCCACCCAAAAGGCTAAAGAAACCTTTAAGAAGCTAGCTGGAGATGAAATCATATCGCTGGAAGAAGCTAAGGGAAGGATCGTTTCAAAAATCGCAGTAGGGGAATTTGAAGATGCAAAGCTGGCAGAAGACATCCTCCTTCAAGTTGAGGCTGGTCTTGACGACGTACTCTATTGTACGGATTTAATAAGCGATCTCGTTACACGATTGCGCGTTCTGGGACGGCATCGTGTGATGGACTATTACGCTTCAGCGATTCTCGCCCTCATTGAGAAAAAAAACGCCGGGGGCTTGGACTTGCTTCCCGGATTTATGCTAGGGCTTGCGTCAGGACAAAGTAATGCCGTTGAATTAACCGATAATGTTCTCAAGAGAATTCGCAATTACGGAATCCTTCTCGATCGCATGGACAAGGAAGCGCGCGATAGCCTGGGGAACATGCTCTCCAAAGTAATCGCTCCACTAAAACACGGGTAAACGCCCCACCAAAAAGGCGCATCAGGAGAAAAGATGGAAGAAATCATAAAAACACAACAGCTCACGAAATATTACTCAAAAACCAAAGAGGCAGAACCTGCATTAGCAAGGGTTGATTTGACGGTTAAACCAGGAGAGTTGTACGGCCTGGTCGGTCCTGACGGTGCAGGCAAAACCACGCTGTTGCGCATTCTTGCAACTGTCATGGAACCCAGCTCGGGCTCTGCTCATTTAGCCGAACTTGACGTAAGCAAGCAGCCCGAAGAAATCCGCGCTCGTCTGGGGTATATGCCGCAAGCCTTCAGTTTATACCCGGATTTGAGTGTATTGGAAAACCTGCGCTTCTTTGCAGACATCAATGGTGTCCCACGCGAGAGACAAAAAACCCGCATTGATGAACTGCTGGATTTTGCTCGATTAACCGATTTCACCAAACGACGCAGTGAAAATCTCTCCGGCGGAATGCGCAAGAAACTGGCGCTGGCGTGTGCGCTGGTCCACGAGCCAGAAATCCTATTGTTGGATGAGCCTACCACAGGCGTAGACCCGGTTTCCAGGCGCGAGTTATGGCAACTGCTGACAAAGGTTATCCACCAAGGCGTGACCGTATTGGTCAGCACACCGTATATGGATGAAGCGGAGCGCTGCAAGACGGTCAGCATCTTATACAGGGGACGAATACTCATCACCGGTTCGCCGAATGAATTGGAAAAACAAATGCCGTTTCGCATTGTCGAAGTAAAAGCCCGCCCGCGGCGTATCCTGCGCGCGGTTGCCGACCAGACGGAAGGCGTACTGAGCTGGCGCGCTGTAGGCGACCGTTTACGCCTCTCGGTTACGGATTCAGGTCAAGTTTTGCCAGACCTTGAAGAATCCCTGAAAAGGGAAGGGGCGAACATCAGTGTCCTCCGAGAAGCGCGGATTGTGATGGAAGATGTCTTCATCCACCTGGTTGAAAAGCAGGAGGCCCAGCCATGAGCGCCGAAAAAGCAATAGAGGCGATCCAGTTAACGAAGAGATTCGGCGATTTTACTGCCGTCAACCAGGTCAGCTTTGAAATCCCCAGAGGTGAGATATTTGGATTGCTGGGACCAAACGGAGCTGGAAAAACCACCACCATCCGAATGCTTTGCGGCATTCTCGAACCCACTGCCGGTGAAGCGCGCGTGATGGGCTACGATGTAGCCAAGCATGCCGAAGAAGTCAAACAGCGTATTGGCTATATGTCGCAGAAGTTTTCTCTGTATGACGATTTGACGGTTTATGAAAACCTTGGTTTCTACGCCAACTTGTACGGCGTGCCGCGTGAAAAACTCAAACCACGCCTCGCTGAATTGATCGCGATGGCAGGTCTACGGGGACATGAAAAGCAGCTGACCCGTGATCTTTCGGGCGCATGGCGACAGCGATTGGCGCTTGCCTGCGCTATCGTTCATGAACCGCCCATGCTTTTTCTGGATGAACCAACGGCGGGTGTGGACCCGGTTTCGCGTCGAGAGTTTTGGGAGATGATCTACCAACTGGCAGGCCAGGGCGTTAGCGTCCTGGCGACCACGCACTACATGGATGAAGCCGAATTCTGTAATGTGATTGGCATGATGTATCGTTCCCGCCTGATTGCGTTGAGCGACCCTGACTCGCTGAGAGAAGGCGTGATTGGAGTGCTCTTCGAGGTGGATTGCCAGGAACCCGGCCGCGCGGAACTGGTTTTGAAGGACTTACCCCTCGTCCAAGATGTGGCGGCGCACGGCGTGTTGCTTCATGTCCAGGTCGCATCTGAAAAACAAAGAGCTGAGTTGGAGCAAACGCTGCAATCCAACGGCATCGTTGTGGAACGGATCGAACGCATCCTGCCATCGCTGGAAGATATCTTCGTTTCGCTCGTGGATCATGAAAATCGCCAGCACAAACGGGCTGATAAGGATTAAGGAGATTCGTATGAGACAAGGTTTTCGCCGCATGGCAACGATTGTAAGGAAAGAATGGCTGCATATCATTCGTGACCCGCGCACCCTTGCGCTGGTTATCGTCTTCCCTGTGATGATGCTGGTCTTGTTGGGATATGCGGTTGCCAATGATGTGGAGGATATTCCTTTAGCAGTTGCCGATTTATCAAAGACAGATGCCAGCCGATTATTGGTCGACAAATTGACAGTCAGTGGGTTTTTTATGGTTACGCATTCAGCTCAAAGTGAAGATCAAATATTGGAAATGCTGGATGCAGGAACAATCAAAGCCGGTTTGTATATCCCTGAAGGCTTTGGGCGCGAGGTGACCACTGGCGGCACAGGAGTGGTTCAGTTTTACATTGATGGTTCAAATCCTACGATAGCGCAGACCGCTCAATTGGCGGTCGAAACCGTCAGTCAGTCCACGTCGCAGGAGATTCTTGTTCAGCGCCTGGAGCGCAGCGGCGCGGGTATGACCATTCACTTGCCAGTAGACGCACGTGTGCGCTATCTCTACAACCCCAATTTGAGAAAGATGAATTTCTTGATCCCGGGTTTGGTGGCCGTCATTTTGCAAGTCCAAACTTTGCTGCTGACAGCGTTTGCCATCGTGCGTGAGCGCGAACAGGGGACATTGGAGCAGTTGATTGTCACACCGGTGCGTTCATGGGAGTTGATGCTGGGGAAGATTCTACCCTACATCCTGGTTGCCTTCATCAACGTGGCTATGACGGTTGCTGTTGGCGCGATTTGGTTTGGGGTTGAAATTGCCGGCAGCATCGCTTTACTGGCCGCCCTCAGTTTGATCTTCCTGCTCGGTTCTCTTGGTTTGGGCGTGTTGATTTCCAATGTCTCCAGGACGCAAATGCAGGCCATGTATATGGCATCCTTCATCATGATGCCATCGTTCCTTCTGGCTGGATTGTTGTACCCGCGTGAAAACATGCCCTGGGTGGCCTATTACGCCGGCTATCTTCTGCCTGTCACGTATTTCCTGGAGATCGTGCGGGGCATCATTCTCAAAGGTGCAGGGTTTTTCACACTATGGAATTGGATCTGGCCGATGGCAGTTTTCAGCGTCGTCGTTTTCTTTGCCAGCGTGTTTATGTTCCGAAAACGCCTGTGAGTGCAGTTGAATAGAAAAACATCAGTCCATTTCGTTACAAAGGAGGTAGATATGAGAAAAAACCGCTATTGGCCAATGGTGCTTGTGCTTGTTCTAAGCTTTGCTTTGAGCGCGTGTGGGAATATTGCCAGCGGAAGTAATGGCGCGAAACTTGAAGCATCTGGCACATTCTCAGCCCGGACTGTCGATATTTCTCCCCTAATTGGCGGGGAACTGGTTTCGATCAATGTGGAGGAAGGCCAGCAGGTAGAAGCTGGAGACGAACTCTTTCGCCTGGACGATCAGCTATTAAAGGTCCAATACGATCAGGCAACAGCTGCCGTAGGTGTGGCGGAAGCAGCGCTTAACGCAGCTCGTTCCGGGCTGGAGAGCGCTCAAGTCCAGTACGAGATGGCCCTGGACGCGGCTCGCCTTCAGGGCCAACAGCAGCGGGCCTTGGCG
>JAKJAE010000012.1:0-301 GCA_022707665.1 Chloroflexota bacterium | reverse complement strand
CCCTGCCAGTATGGTACTACCAAAAACCCGAAGAGATTGCGGCAGCAGAGGCGGAAGTTGCCGATGCCCGCAGGACGCTGGACACGGAACAGGCCAATCTGCAACGGCTGCTGGAAAGCAGCGCCTACCAAGAATTCATTGATGTGGAAAAACGCCTCGGAGAAGCCCAGGCAGCCTTCCTGATCGCCCAAGAAATTCTCGACCAGGCTGCGGCTGCCCAGGATAAGGAGAACCTGGCGACCTACGCGCAGGAGCAGTTCGACGCGGCCAGGGCGGAATTGGAGGCGACCCGCTCAGCATA
>JAKJAE010000129.1 GCA_022707665.1 Chloroflexota bacterium | reverse complement strand
AACCATCTCGCCAAAGCGTGCCCCGCGCAGGCGCCACTGCCGGTGAGTGGCCGTTGCAGGCCTTAGGCTGCCACAGCCCATCGGCGATCATCCACTCAGCTTTGCACCCACGGGGCATTTTCACGTTGCGCCTACACATGGAAAGAATATGGTTGACAGTTCTGTCGGGGGGGTATTATTGGTCACAATTCGTTGGAGTTGTCCCCGCGGGGAGGGGATCACAATCCCAGCCAACCCAGTCTCAGTATCCCATCAGCTCACGTTCATCCGCCCATCCGGTGAATACGTGGGTTCTTTGGTTGCTTGCAGGGGGCCGCCTCAACGGCTGCCAGAATGCCCCCGCAGCTTCCACACCGGCGAGCATCCCCTCGCTCCTCTGCTTCATCACCGTCGGGCCGCAGGCCTCGACGGGAAACGGAGGCGGGCGGAGGATGCATCGGACCGTGTAACACGCAGGGCAGGAAGCTGGACCCACACGCGAAGGTCCGGAGGCTGCCATGTCACGGCACGCACGTCGGTCGGCACAGCTGGTCCTGTTACTGGTGGTGGTTGGGCAGACTGTCGCTGCCCAGGACCAGGCTGTTCTCAACACCCCTCAGAGCGAAGTCTCCGAGCAGATCGAAGCCGCCCAGCAGTTGATCGCCGACGAAAGATCCCGAGAAGGAATAGCGGCCCTGCAAGCCGTCTGCGGGCAGTTCCCTTCGGTGGCCCCCGCGTGGGACGCACTGGCAAGCGCCCAGGAGCAGGCCGGCGACCTGACCAACGCACAGGCGGCCCACATGCGTGCTCTTGCATTGGGCGCGGAATCCCACGAGCGATGCCAGAGCGCGTTCGCGTTCTTCGTCCGCAACGAGCGGTTCTCAGCTGGTGCTGCGGCGTTCCGGTTGTTGTGTGGCCCACATCCCGACTGGATAGTGCAGCGGACGATGTATGCGAATCTGCTGCGGGCTTCTGGCCAGGAGCAGCAGGCATCGGCGGAGTTCCGCGAGATTGCCAGCTTTGCCTCAGGTGACTTCGCCCAGCGGTCCGCGCCAGACCTGCTCCATATCGGGGCTGCCTGCGTCGAGACGGGACGGGCCGACGACGGCGTGAAGGTGATGAGGGCTGCCGCCAGTAGTGCCCCCGATTCCTCATCTGTGTGGTTCTGGCTGGGACGTGCTGAAGCGGAGAGCGGGCAGGTTGAGCAGGCCATCGCGCACGTCCGCAAGGCTATCGACCTGGCGCCGGAGGATGCCTCGGTCGCCCTCTGGTTCGCTGAGTTCAGCCTCGAGCACAGCGATGAGACGGCGGTTGAGGCAGTGGATCACCTGCTCCAGTTGAGGCCAGACATGGTGGCACAACGGGTGTCCTTGATCAAGCACCTGCAAGGCCAAGGCGAGGTTGACGAACTACGGCGACAACAGCAGATGCTCGCCGCCTGGGGATCTGGCAACGGCTGGCGGGCCTTGAGCACCGAAGAAAAGCTCTTCCTGGGAGCCGCTTGCATCGATACGGGTCGGCCGGATGAAGCATTGCCGGTACTTGAGGATGTCGTGCAGGAAGCGCCGAAGTTGGCCCATCACCGACTGTGGCTGGCCAGGGCGCACGAAGCGACGGGAAATGCCGGGTCTGCGCGGCGCGAGTACGAAGCGGCTGGTGCGCTTGCTCCTCACGACGAAAATGTGGTGTCTGCCCTCGTTGACGCCCGATCAGCCCAGGGCCAGACGGACGGGGCGATCCTGGCGATAGAGGAGCTTCTGACCGGCGACCCCGGGAACCTGAGGATGCGGACCCGCCTATACCACCTGCTTGTGCAGCAGGGACGGACAGCCGAGTTGCGGACCCATCAGGAACTGTTGGCGAAGTACGCGGAGGGCAACGACTGGAAGGCCCTGCAGCCAGGCGAACTGCTCTTCGTCGGAGCCGCCTGCATCGAGATCGGGCGGGGCGAGCAGGCGATCCCGATCCTGGAGTTCCTGGTGGAAATCAGCGGCGACGTGCCGGCCCACCATCTGTGGCTGGCCAAAGCCCGACTGGGGTCTGGGGACGAGGCCGCTGCGCTAAGGGCTCTCTATGAGGCGCTGAGGAGGTGGCCTGATGAGCCTGACACAATGCGCGAGTGCGTGGATCTCTACCGGTACACGCGGTCGCGCGTTGTCTCCCAGCGTCTCGCCGAAGCCAGCGGGATGGGCGGCATTGACGCACAGAAGGCAAGTGGGAGTGCTGCCGGCGAGCTGGTGTGGCTAGCGCACAGTGATGGCCAGTCGCCCTACCGGCGCGAGTTGCTGGTGTACGCCGCTGATCTCATGCGCCTGTCTGGAGAGCCGTGGCTGGCCCGCGAACTCTACGTGGAAGCGCTCGAGACCGGCGCGGACAGGTGCTTCAGCAATCGGGCGCAACTCGTGCGCAATCAGGAGTGTCTGGATGAGGTGGCGGGGGCGCCCCCGCTGGATCTCATTGAGCAATGCATCGATGGTCTGGACGAGTGCCAGAAGCTCCTGGATCCCGGATTTCGTCTGGGTCGGGAGCCCGCCGCCGCATTCGCGCGGCGGTGGCATGCAGCCCTCTCCGCGACATTTGGACTCAGCCTCGACGCGTCTTGCGAGCAGTGGCAGGGCTGCCTCTCCCAGGCCCCGCAAGGGCTGTACGCCGACCTGTGCCGCCTCGCCCTGGGCGAGGAGCAGCGGCGCAAAGGGGCACCAGGCGCGGCCCTGGCGACGCTCGAGGGTGTCACCTGCACGCTTCCCAGCATCACCGGCCGCTGCGTGGGCCTTCGTGCACGCGCCCACATGGACCTGGGAGACATGAGTTCCGCAGAGGCGGAGTTGACGGAGGCGCTGAGTGCCCTTTCCCGCGCCGACTCTGCATCCGCCATTGCGGCAGACCTCGCTGAACGCCTTGCTGAGTGCGCGGAGCTCTGCGGCCGTTTCCCTGTGGCCCGCGAGCGGTATCAGTCGGTGCTCGGCCGCACTCCCGACGTCTGGCAGTGGTGCCGGGCGCGGTACGCCCTGGAGCGGATCGAAGTCATCGCGGGCGCCCCTTGTGCACTGGGGGAGAGGGTGGTCGCGTTGTCTGACGACAGGACGACCCGGGGCGACTGGGCGATGGGGTACGGGGGACGACACTACACGCTGTGCGCGCAGAACTACGTGCTGGACCGCGAAAGCGGCGTCGGCGACGGTTTCCGTTGCTCATTCGCGACGACGGATCCGGACGAGCCCGGTCGCCTGTGGGTCTCTTCCGCGACCAGCAATGATCCCGCGGCGCTATGGGACCCCGTCCGCCGGGCGCGCGTGCCTGCCAACAGAGACGACTTCGGGGAGCAGCGCGCGCTGGGCGCTGGGCCCGACCTGTTGTTGTCGGTCGACATTCCTCGTGGCACGAGCGTGCTCAGTCTGTACTTCGTGAACGACTCCAACTACTACGAGCCGAATCGGCGCTACACGATTGCCCTGAACGATGGCCGCGGGTCACTGGTTGCCATCAGTGATGTGGCCGACTTCGGCGGCGGCGTCTACAAGCGGTTCGCGGTGTCAGGCCCGCTCGAACTCAATGTCCGTATCTGGCGGAACCTGAGCGAGAACACCATTCTGGCCGGCGTCTTCCTGGACGAGTTGACCCCGCTGCGGCCCGGGCCGTGCCCTATGCTTGCCGGCGAGAGCGGACCGACCCGCCAACTGGCGGAAGCCTACAATGCCATGTCACGCGAGATGGAAGGCAACGCTTCCGGCGTGCTTCGTGATCGCATCGCTGTCACAGCGCTGGTTCGGGACCTTGAGGGGGCGCGCGGGGACCTGACGCCACGTGGGGCCGATCCAGCGACCACCCGGGACAGCGCCCTCGTGGCCTGGATGCTCAGCGAATGCTACCGGCTCGTAGGCGACCACCGTGGGTCAGCCGGGGCCTTCGACGACTACCTGGCTTTGTTGGGGCAGGCATACCCAGACCGCAAGATCGAGGTCTACGGGTCCGTTGCGCAGGCACTGTCCGGAAACGAGGTCACCAGGCGGAGTACTTCCGCCCGCTCGCATCGCGCGCATTGTCCGCCGGGGCAGGATCGTCTGAGCCGGATCTGGGATGCCCGTCTGATAGCCATCGAGTCCGAGCCTGTCCAGGAGCGTGCTATAGGGCAGTTGCGCGAGGTCGTGTTGAGTGACGCCGCCCACATCAGCTCCTATGCCAAGGTCCGCGCTTTCAGCCTTCTCGAAGGACGCTCGGCGGCCGCTACAGAGGAAGCGCACGTGCTGATGGCGGCGGCAGGTGCCGTTGGGCGTCTCGGCGACGCAGTTGCTGGCCGTGAACTGCTGGACAGAGCCATGCGGCTGAGCCCGAGCGATGAGGTACTTCCGCTCCTGCAATGGCGATTGCTGCGGGCCCAACTCGAGACAGCCGCGCCGATGGATGATGCGGTCCGCACCTTCGAGGGGCTATCGCGACATGGCGGAGAACGCAAGTATGCGAGCATCGTCCGAAGCGGCCTGCTTGACTTGGCGGGAGCGCTGCTGGCGCACGGCTCTCGTGGTCAGGCGAATGAACTGCTGACCAAGTACCAGGAAGAACACGGCGAGAACCAACTCGTAGCTCGCATGATCGAGGAGTGTCGTGGGAAGCAATAGACGGCGCATTTGAGGTCTGAGCCTGACGTAGCGACCACAACGGACGTCCTGGGGGAGTCGCCGTGAATTGTCGCAACTCACTGTGCTGGGGACCGCTGGCCATCATCGCCCTGTGTGCGCCGCTGTACGCCCATGCCGGAGTGCTCTCGGCCAGCGTGACGCTCTCTGGCCCAAGCGAGGGGTGGGTGCAGACCGATCTCGGGTACGTGGCGGAGCCCGATTTCACGGTAGATGCAGACACGCAGCAGGAACTGCTCGCGGGCAGTGCCCAACCCGAGTATGAGTACGAGTGGTCCTACACTCCCGCCAACCTGGTAAGGGGCGGCGGGATCGCGGACGATTGGATGGACATATCGTATGCGTGGGCTGATGGCGCCGCATACCACACGGTCTCCGTGAGGTTGACCGTCCGCGTGCGGTACAACGACGGTACGGTCTCGAGCAAAGTTGCCACAGATAGCATGCTCGTCAAAGTCAGACGGCACGAAATCTCAGTGGTCGCGGCCAAGAGTTCTATCTGTGCGGGCGCTCGTGCGAACGCCGTACATCAGACGTCGGTCACAGCCACAGTGACAGACGGCTGGGGCGCTGCCCCTCCTGAGACGGTCACGGTCACGTTCTCGGTGCTGCCGCACGCCCACGTGGTCACACAGGCTTCGCTGTCTACGACAAACCCGTTGGCGACGAATGCGCTGGGGCAGGCCTCCGTGGTCCTGACCTCGTCGGACCAGCCAGGAACCGTCACCGTCCGGGCCGCCGTGTCTGAGGACATCGCCGGCACTGTGAATGTGAGCATTCAGAAGCCGACAGGCGCTCCCGACCCAGAGCCGCCGATCACCGTTGCCGCCCAAACCAGCCAACTCCTCCAGGAACTCCTCAGATTCGCTGGAACGGTGCCGGTGCCAGACCACTCCCTGCTCTGGACCATCAGCGAAGTGGAGGATGACCAGGGGCAGCCTGTGCCAGACCCGAGTTCGGAGGACTACGGCTATGTCCAGGTCGAAGCGAATCCCACGGATGCAACCGGCAGGGGAGCCGGCCGCTACTGTGCGGGGACGCTACCGGGGTCCATTCGTGTGCTCGCCACAGACCAAAACTGCTACAATGCGGATAGCACCCCTCTGACCTTCGAGTTCGCCATCAACGTAGAGGGCCCGGAGCTGACCAGCGTCGTGTCCAGCAATGGTGAGATCTGCGCGGGTCATCAGCCCAACGGCGTCCACCAGGCCAGCATCACTGCGCTGGTCGAGTTCAGCGCCGGTGTGCCCGCCCCCAACGTCCCCGTTGCCTTCGAGATCACCGCGCAGGAGTTCGTCGTGCAACCGGCGACGCTCAGTTCGGGCCAGGCGACCACTGGCCCGGACGGATGCGCCACCGTTATCCTGACTTCCTCGGACCAGGCATGCACGATTACCGTCCAGGCCACTGTGCAGTCCGATGATCCACAGACCACAACCGTTAGCTGCGCCCTGCCCTACTCGGAGCCCTCGCCAACGGAGACGTCCGTCATCCCGCAGACTGGCGTCTCAAGCAAGCTGCTGCAGGAGACACTGAGATTCGGGTCAGGCACATGCGTCCCGGGCCATGCTCTCGGGTGGGAGGTCGTGGAGCTCTGGGACGTTGACGGCAACCAGGTGAGCCTGCCGGCGAACGCTCAGGACTGGGGCAGCGTGCAGGCGACTGCAAACCCGACGACCACGGGGGGCGTCGCGACAGGTACATACACCGCAGGCGCGAACCGATGCACCGTGCTTGTCGCTGCGAAAGACACGACTTGCTACGACGCCAACGGAGATGCCCCCTACCTGGACGTGTTCGAGATCGTTGTGGCTGGCCTGGACCGCCTCGAGGTATCTGGAGCATACCAGGTTGGTGAGACGAATAAGTACGCGATCGGGCAGAACAGCGGTTACGTCACCATCACCGCTGTCCTGACCCCCGCCGTCTACGGCGACGTCGACATTCCACTGATCTGGACGGGCGGCATGCCCGTTGAGGGCAATCCACTGCAGCGCCAGGTTGCCATGTCCCCGAGTGGGACCACGTCCGTCACCGCGCAGTTTGGGATGCAGTCCGAGACGGTCTACATCCTGGTCTGCCGCGTCGTGGCCCTGAGCGTCTACTGCGCCAACAACTCGGCGTACATGATGGACCAGTCGCAGGCCATCACCAAAGCCGACCCCCTCGATACCGGCGGCGCGATAGTCCGCGCCTATGTTGAGCCGTGGGTGCAGAACGAACCGATGCCCCCGCAGCTTCTGTACTGGGAGCCCGACTACGGTGGCGCTGTGGATGGCGATGACCGTGCGCGACGGGTGTCGAGGAACGTCCCTTACGAGTACCACTTCAAGGGCTCCTGCGGGACGTCTTCGGCCGAACTCACGCTGTGGGTCATCGGGATCGACTTCAACCTCGCCAGTGATGAGATCTACGTCAATACCGACGATGACGACGTCAGTAGCGCGCAGGACAAGAATGAGTCGCCGGTCATCAACGAGAATGACATGACCACGATCCGCCCCGAAGTCCTGCCCACCAACGCTCCCATCTTCCTCGAAGGCCAAGTCACCATTACCGGGAGCCCCGGCATCGCTCTCTGGGAGGACGATCAGAAGACT
>JAKJAE010000128.1 GCA_022707665.1 Chloroflexota bacterium | reverse complement strand
GGGGATCTTCCTGCGCAGCCCACACCAGGGCCGCCTTCCTCCAGCGCCCGGCCGCCTCATGGGCAGATGCAGCCACTGGGTAGGTCAATCCGGTCACGATGCCCGTGCAGTCGACAAGCACGGCATAGGGACCATCGACATCGCCATCAGCGAGCGCCGGGGACATCTTCGTCTCCTGAGACATCGCTGTCTTCCAGAGAAGTTGTCCGTTGCGAGGATCCAGACCATACAGGTGCCTGTCGTTGCCTGCAAAGCAGAGTACATCGCCGGATAGGACCGTTCGGAAAACCCACTGCTGCTCCCCATTATCCAGGCCCAATGCATAGACACCATCCCGTGCACCCACATAGACCCGGCGACCGTCGACGATCGGAGCAGTCAGGCGCTTGCCCCTTGGTCCGACGTGCGCTTCCCACACAGGGGCGCCGGTAGCGCACGCCAGTGCGATAACTGTGCCACTACTCAGGACGGCGATGACGCGTTCGCCAGTCACGGCAGGAGTTTGGTTGATCTGCACCCCAGAGAGCACGCCCTCAACATCAAAGCGCCACCGTAGGTCGCCATCGACACCTACGGCCATCAACGTGGGCGCCCGGCAGGGCACGTAGACGGTTGTGCCATCACACGCCGGCGCTACCAGGGCCACGTCCACAGGCATGGAGACGCTGTTCAGGAGCTCTCCAGACAGTGCATCAAGAATAACGAGTGTTCTTGCGTTGCCAGCTACGGCAGCTACCGGACCACATCCCGAAGGCGCGGAGATCCGATCGGCATCGCAGGGCGCGTGCCACAGAATCCTGCCAGAGATATCGACGGCGACCAGCGCGCTCTCGCCAGGCGAATGGCCGAGGCTGGGGAGGCTAACCAGGACCTGCGCATCGGAGATGCGCGCGATGCCGCCCATCACGGCATTGGGGAAGCGCTGCTCCCACTGCACCTGCCCGTTCGTCAAGCCTAGGGCACGCAGAACACCGCCCTGAGCGCCGCGGCCCGATTCCTGCGAAGCCACCAGGACTACATTGCCAAGCACCAGAGGGGCCGCCATCGGTTGGCCGGGAAGCGCAAATGACCACACAGACTGTGGATCGAGGACAGAGACGGCCCGCCCAGTGGATGGTTGCGCTGGCGCAGCATCCCACATCACCGCGCGGCTCGGGCTGGTTGTGGACTCAGCCACCGGAGACCAGGGATTGAGATGAATGTCGTCTCGGAACTTCGGTAAGTAATCAACAAGCTCCGGGATCCGCTCGCGCCGTTCCAGATGATCCACAAGGCTGCGCACAACATCAAGTTTGGACCCCGTCCCCGGCAGCGACTCCACATCGATGTCCAGATCGAAGCACAGCGTCTGCAACTCACTGAGCGTGAGGCGGCGCATCAACAAACGTCGCAGATAGGTCAGATAGGACCGGTCGGTTGATGCCACGCTATCGCTCATCCCTCAGTTCCCGCCTGGGCGGATCGCCTAGTCCAAGTATAGGCTTGTGCACGCTGTGTACAAGCAAGCGCAGAGCATTTGTTCAGAAACACTAGTCAAAGTCAGCCGGCCAATCAGGATGCCGGTAGTGCTCGAAGAGACGTGCGATCTCCTCTGGCGTGACACGCGCAAGCGACAGTTCCGGGATGGCGTCCTCAGCGAAGAAAGTGGCACCCTCCGTCTCTACGGATGCTGCTGGCGCGCCCCCTACCAGGTCGCACGCGAAGAACAGCTTGTAGATGCCCCAGGGATGCGGCGGCGTATGCCCATGAAGCCGCCGGTCGTAGATTGCGAGGACTTTGGTAGCCCTTACCCGGTATCCCGACTCCTCCCACACCTCACGCTCGACGGCCTCGCTGGGACGATCGTTGACATCAGCCCAGCCGCCGGGCAACGTCCAGCGGCCGCCATCAAGCAGCTCGCGCACCAGCAAGATGCGTCCATCACGGAAGACGACACCACGCACGTCGACCTTGGGGGTCTCATACCCCACCGCCTCGGCAAAGCACCGGTGCGCCTCGTCCCGATCGACCCCGGCCTGCAGTGCCACCATCTCGGCCGCGATTGCCTGCACCTGTGAATAGCGATCACGGTCAAAGGGACTCTCCGAATACGTCAGCCCTGCCTGCGCCACGCTCCGCAGGGCTTTCGCCCAACGCAGCCAGGTGGGGTCTCCCAACCCTGCCACTGGGGTGTCAGCCGGTTCAGTCATAGGTGCGCTCCACTACCACGTTGTTCCGATGATGGTACACTATACGTGCTTGAGGACGTCTGTCCAACCATTCCATTGGGTCATAGTGTGCAACGAATAACGATAGGACCCCCGCGACTACCGGACTATGAAGGCGCCAAAGCATACGCGCTTGAACGCCTGACGCGCGACCTCCCCTCTTTCTTGCAGTACCACACCCTCTGGCACACACAGGATGAGATCGTTCCTCGAACCGAGTGGCTCAGCCGGCACGAAGGGCTCTCACGCGAGGCCGCCGTGCTCGTCGGAACCGCCGCCCATTTCCACGATATCGGCTTCGTCACCACGTGTGTCGAGCATGAAGATGCCAGTGCCCGCATTGTCGCCGATGTCCTGCCCCACTTCGGATATCGTCTCGATCAGATCCATACCATCCAACGAATCATCTATGCCACACGTCTGCCCCAGTCAGCTCGGACCCTACTCGAACGCATTATGGCTGACGCCGATCTCGACGTTCTGGGACGTGATGACTACCTGGAGAGAAACGCTGCCCTGCGTGCTGAGAAAGCTGCTCTGGGCACCACTTACGGTGACCAGGCATGGTATCCCGACCAGTTGCTGTTCCTGCAGCGCCACCAGTATTTCACCCAGATCGCCGCCACTCAACGTGGCCCGGGCAAGCGTCGCAATCTGCGCCAGATGCAGGCGATCGTGGCGGATTGCTGCCCTGATTCTCTGCGTGTGCAGGCCGCACTTCCTGTTGCCAGTACCGCGACTCCGTAGAACGCTTCCGGCCCAGGTCACCTGCAGCTAGATCCGCGTTTCGGCCGCATCCTCCGGTGGGAGCGGCAACTGAATGTAGAACGTGCTCCCCTGGTTCAAGATGCTCTCTGCCCAGACCCGTCCGCCGTGTCGCTGCGCAATCGACTTCACCAAGGCCAGACCCAGCCCCGTGCCAGGAACGTTCCCCGTCTCACGCCGTTTGATGCGATAGAACTTCTCGAAAAGCCTCTCCTGATCCCCTGGCGCGATGCCTATACCCGTATCGGACACGCGAATCGTGGCGGTATCTTCTGTGATATCCAGCCCTACGTTGACCTCGCCTCCTGACGGCGTGTACTTGATCGCATTGTCCACCAGGTTGCTGATCGACTGTCGCAAAAGCGTGCGATCGCCGATGACCGTTGGCGATCCCTCTGAAGGCTCCAGCCGTAGCTCAATCCCCTTGGCCGTAGCTCTTGCACGGACAGCCTCGACCGCCTCAACCATAACCAGGCCCAACCGGCAGGGCTCCTGTTTGATGCCAACGTCCGACTCCACACGGCGCAGATCAAGCAAATCGCCCACGAGCGAGTTCATCTGTTCGATGCCCTCGAGGATCCGCTGCATGTAGTCACGCTGACGATCGTTGAGATCCCCTACCATCGACAGCATCGTGGTATAGCCGCGCATAAATGTCAGCGGTGCCCGAAGGTCGTGGGACACCGTTGCCACGAATTCCGATTTCATGGCATCGAGTTCCTTGAAGTGAGTGATGTCGCGCATCACCACAACCACCCCAACGGTCACGCTGTCGCCACTCTTGATGGGGGCTACGCTGGCATAGAAAGTCCTTCCATCCTCGAGCGGCACTTCCACTGAGGGCAACAGCTCTTCGTCCAGCGAACCTGACACCGTCGAGCGCATATCCTTGGGAAGAGCCAGTTGGTAGCGACGCATACGACGCGCCGTTGTCGTCTGAACCGCCAGCGCATCGGTCAATGCCTTGGGCAGACCCAGGTCGGCCATCGGCCGGCCAACAGCAGTCCGGTCGGTGCCCAGAAGGCGCTGAGCAGCCGGGTTGCTAAGCAGCAGTCGCTCTTCCGCATCCACAACCAAAATCGCGTCGCGCGTGCTGGCCAGGATCGCTGCAAGTCGCTGCCTGCCGCCCTCAGCCGTCTGGAACAGCCGCGAGTTCTCGATCAGCACTGCCGTCTGGCTTGCCAACGTGGACAGAAAGTTGACCCGAGCCTCGTCAAAGGCCCCTGGGGCCTCACTCGCCACCCACAACACGCCGGCAGTTGCATCCTGGATGCGCACCGGGAACGCGGCAACGCTCCTTATCCCGTCAACCTGAATGTGCTGCTGCGCCTGTTCGAGATCCGGAATAACGAGGGGATCCTTGCGTCGCAACAGCGCCGAGGTTAGTACACGGTCCAGCTTCCCCGCATCAGCAGAGGTTTCGCCCACGGAGAAGATCTGAGCCTGCTTGCCGTTGTCGCGGAGAGCAATGAAGCGCGCCAGAGTGCCCGACGTCTCGACCAGAGCACCCTCCAACACAGGAACGATACCCCTGTCGAGGTCGAGGCTCGCCGATACCTTCTGCGCGATATCCAGCAACAGCGACAGGTCATTCAGCCGTTCCTGTAACCGCACCCGCATCTGCTCGAATGCGTCGCCCAACTGCGCGACCTCATCCTCCCCGGCGATCTGCACTTCACCCTTGAGGTCGCCGCTGGAGATCCGGTTCGCGGCCTGGGCCAGCGAGTCGAGCGGGCGCGTGATGCGCGACGACAACACCGGGATGGCGATACTGAGGAGCAGTCCAAACGTGATCTGAACGATCAACAGCGAGCCAGCCGTCTTCCTGGCCGCATCCAGCACCGTCACATAGGGCAATTCCAGGACGACCTTCAGCGGAAGCGTCTCCACCTGATGGACATAGGCCAGAACGTGTTCCCCCTCCTGCGTCAAAGTCTCGAAGAGCGTTCCGGTTCCATCACCAGTGATAGCTTCACTTGCCGCACTGTCGAGCGTCCGTACGGTGTTGAGCTGGCCCGGGTCCGGGTGCGCCACGATCCATCCAGAGTCGTCAACCACAAAGCCCTTGTACTCGTAACTGAGGGCACCATCGTCGGCACTACGGGTCTTCTGGAGAGCAGCCAGAGCTGCCTGAATGTCGGGATGCGTGTCGAACAAGGCACGGCCAATCAGAAACCATTCGGGGTCGAGCGGCTCCTGAACATCCTCGGGATAGACTGTGCCGATGACGCTATAAGCATTGGCTGCTTCCCCACCCCTGATCTGGCGCTGCGTGATGCGCGTCTCTTCGATGCCGACGCCGAGAACCCGCAGCGTCTCCAGTGCGGCCAACTCATCTGCTGTGAGCTGTGCGTCGACCGTAGCCAGCGATGACGCCGAAACCACCACGAACTCCCCGCCGGTCTCCCGTACGAGGAGAAGCTGCTGGAAGAAGGGCACCACACGCAGGGCAATGTTGAGCGTCTCGACCTGGGCCTGAGGGTCTGCGCTGAGCAACTGTGGCTCTTTGGCAAATGCTTCGATCAGGTTTCGACCTGTGATGTAGAACTGCTGGATGCCCTTGCTGGCGGTTACGGCACTTCGGCGCATCTCCTGCAGCGACTGCTCGCGCGCCAGCGATACACTACGGTTGGTGACTGCCAGCACGGAGAACAGCATACTGAGGATCACCAGGGGGACACTGAAGACCATGAATTGCGCGCTAAGCGACCGGCTGTAGAAGGAAGGAACATCTCCCCGCTGCTGCAAGCGCCACCGCGGATTCAGAGTGACCGCCTGGAACATGGCACCGAGTCCAGCACCACAAAACAGCCAGAGAGGAAGCTCGTTTCGCCACAGGATAACGACGAAGTCGATGATCCGGGGGCCATCGGCCAGGCGACTCGAAGCGAGCCGGCTGAGCGAGAGCAACAGAACGGTAACGAAAGAGCTCAACACGATGGCCACAAGAGGCTGCCGCAGGAAGGTGAAGATGTCTCCGCGATAGTTCTGGTGCAGGAACGCACCGACCAGGTACCCCCACATCGAAAGGGCTAGCAGATCGGTCAGGATGAGTGGAGTGTAGCGTGCCCAGGTGAGCCCCCCGATCAGGCCCGCCAACAGACCTGGTCCCGGTCCCAACACGTAAGCGACCACCGCGATCAGCACCAACCCTGGCAGCGAGATCGCTGAACTAAATGGAAGCACACTCATCGGCCCCGGTGGTACCGCGACCTGCTGCGTCCAGGTAACCGTGATGAAACGGTGTGCCGGAGGGATTAGCGCCATCAGCACGAGGAACACGAGCCATCCCCGGCGCCCCAGGCGGGCGAAATCACCACGATGGCGGTAGAGGATCGTCCCGAAGAGGGCAAGATAGCCCAGGAGAAGGAGTATGCTCGGGATCCCCAGAGGAAACTCGAGCGAGAACGGCCCGGGCTTTCGTACGAATTCGATCATATCTTGGCAGCTCTCTTGGTTTCGGTAAGCACTTCTAACCTCAATAATACTCAGACCATGATGATTAGCAAGCGGCTTATGTCAAGGTTATGTTTCGGTATAGAAGCAGCCCGGTTACAGCCGCAGGCACGGTCGTTTTGACTTCGCGCCGGACTACGGGTACAATTAGGCAGAGAAGCATAGACCATATTAGAGACATCGCAGTCCGGGAGACAAGGTGTATGATCGTGCAGACCAAACAAGCCGCCATCGACGTTCCGTGCCCGAAGTGCGGGAACTGCTGTCATGAGTGCACCTGTCTCCCTGCCGAGGATTGTGTGCCGGTCCACCCCAACGTCTGGCAACGGTTGCGTGAGGATATCCGAACCGTCTTCGACAAAGACCCCGCCGCCAGAAGCGTGTTGGAAGTCCTGACGAGCTACCCTGGCCTTCACGCGATCTGGGGGCATCGCCTCGCGCATTGGCTCTGGCGGCATCGCGCGTTTTTCCTGGCACGCCTGCTATCTCATCTCATCCGGTGGCTCACCGGAGTCGAGATCCACCCCGGGGCGACGATCGGGAGGCGGTTCTTCATCGACCACGGAATGGGCATCGTCATCGGCGAAACAGCCGAGATTGGCGACGACGTCCTGATGTACAAGGGTGTTGTTCTCGGCGGGGTGTCGCTGGAACGCGCCAAACGTCACCCGACCGTGCGAAGCGGGGTGGTAATCGGCTCCAATGCCGTGGTCCTGGGGCCGATCGAGATTGGCGAAAATGCCAAGATCGGGTCGGGCGCAGTCGTTGTCAAGCCAGTGCCCCCCTATGCAACCGTCGTCGGCGTTCCGGGCAGAGTGGTCAAGATCAG
>JAKJAE010000127.1:4309-7294 GCA_022707665.1 Chloroflexota bacterium | reverse complement strand
GACTGTCCGTATGAGTGCGAATATGTCAAAGAGCTCTTCTCGCACGCCAGTGACAGGGTCATATTCCTGGGCTACGTCTCCGGCCGGACCCTTGCAGAACTGTACTCGCACGCCTACGTCTTCCTGCAGCCCTCCGATCTGGAGGGCCTCTCTATCTCGGTTCTCGAGGCACTTAGCTACGGACGTTGCGTGCTGGCAAGCGATATACCACAGAATCAGGAAGCCCTCGCGGGGCGAGTGGAGTCCCTTGCTGAGAAGCTTGAGTGGCTCCTCGCGCATCCGGGTGCAGTGCAGGAGCAGTTCGCCCGCGTACGCGAACACGTTCGGCAGTCCTACGACTGGGAGAGGACGACTGACACCTACGAACAGGTCTACGGATCCTGCTTCGTGAACGCGGAAGGGGCCACGGCGCTTCCAGGCCCAGCCCGATAGCCCGTGATGACGTCGGCCGGATAGACGCGGGAATCGCTCTCAGTCCCAGCCGCCGCACCCCGCGTGTGAGTAGTGTCAAGGAGGGGAGTTGGGTGCCCGAGAAAGCCGTCAGAGTGGAGCATAGCATGGCTTGGCCAGTTGCGGTTCCAGAGCAGATGGAGCACGATCTGGCGCACAAGGCCAGCCTCGCCCTAGCGCGACCCCGGCCCTTCTACAACTGCGCCAAACGTGTGATCGACATAGTGGTCTCCCTTGCCGCCATACTGCTCTGCACGCCGCTTTGGCTCATCACAGCGATCCTGATCAAGCGTGACAGCAAGGGCCCGGTTCTCTTCAGGCAGCGACGTCCGGGGCTGAACGGGAAGCCTTTCACACTACTGAAATTCCGGACGATGGTCGATGATGCCGAGAACAGGCTTCCCGAGGTCATTCATCTGAACCAGGAACGTGATGGGTCGCTGATCCGGATCAAGGATGACCCGAGGGTGACCCGCCTGGGTAGGCTGCTGCGGGCAACCAGTTTCGACGAGACGCCCCAGTTCGTCAATGTGCTTCTTGGCCACATGAGCCTCGTGGGACCCAGGCCGATATCTCGCCCGATCGCGGACAAACGGAACCCGATCCGTCTCGGTGTCCTGCCGGGCCTCACCGGCCTGTGGCAGATCAGCGGCCGCAAGGACACGGGCTGCGCGTACATGATCGGCAAGGACCTCGAGTACATCTGCAGACGTTCGCTGACCTACGATCTTTGGATTGTTCTGCAGACCGTACTTGTGGTGCTCCGCCGGAGCGGGGCTCGCTGAGGGAAACATGGCTCTCACGACCAGGACAGCCCTGTGGATAGCCGTGGGTATGCTGGGCGGCACGCTCGCGTGGTCGAAGTACGAGGCGCGTTGTGTCCCAGCCAGCACAATCCTGCTGGAAAACGTGCCCTGTGCAATCGGGCAATGGAAGTGCTCGAAGACTGAGGAATCCGATGCTTACGGTGCTGAGGTGAAAACGCTGATCCGGGAGTACACTGCGCCCGGCGGGCGCCGCGCAGAAGTGATCCTCCAGGGCACCTACACTCGACTGGGTGGGCTTCGGGACTGGCCGCTGGCACACACAACCGGAGGCTGGACAATAGCTCACGAAGAGAGCAGGACGCTCGCGGTCGCTAAGTCACAGATTCCGGTGGTCGTCCGGCTGCAACGTCTCACCAAGGCAGAGCAAGTCGTGCATGCAGTCTCGTGGTACACATCGCCAGTAGACCAGGCGGGGAGTCTGGCCAGAGCGGAGACCAAGGCCTGGAAAGATCGGCTGGCAGGCCGGAAATCGCCCTGGTTGGGCCTCTACGTGGCGACCTCCTGCACGGGAGCTGCCGACACGAAAGAGCGCGAGGAAGACGCCCTTGCACTGGCGGCTGCGATAGCCCCACACCTGCCGACCATCGCGCAGGAATCAGAGCTTTGAGCTCTTGCTAACTGGCTTAGTGGACCCAGAGGGGTCGCGGGGGGGGAACGTGTCGTCTCTTCCTCGGGCCGACACCCACGGTCCTACCGATCGAACTCCGGAAGGCTCAGACATGGCGCTCAACGAGCAACGTGAGACCACTGGACGCGGAGGACCTGCGACCACATCTGTGGTGGTCAGATCAGGCAGGCCTCGTCGGGCTGCGGCGCGAGGTTTCGAGGGCTTCGCCAAGATCGAGCGGTTCTGCAAGACATCGGCCGTTGCCGCATTGGTTCTCGTGATCGGTGTTGGCTGCTTCGGTCGTTTCTTCTCCACTCGTTTCGGGTACCTGGAGAACCCAATCGCGATCGAGCAGGCCGAGATCGCGCGGCATCTGCGCTCGGGCGACGGGTTCACAACGTCGGTTGGTTACCTGCCAATCCTTGAGATGAAGGCCGGTGACGGCGGGTGGATAGCCGGTGGGTACCACCCCCTGTACCCTATCGTGCTCTCCGGCTTTTTCCGTGTTCGCGGCGGCAGTGACCGAGGGGTGGCGTTGCTCAACGGTCTGGTGCACCTCGCGACGGGGCTTCTCGTCTACCTGCTCGCACTTGAGCTGCGCGGACAGAGGACCGCGATTCTGGCGGTGCTCCTCTACTATGTCAGTCTCGAAGCCATTGGCACGGCGCTGTCCGCCACCGGGCTGACCCTCACCGCATTCTTCCTGTCACTGAGTGTTCTGCTGGCCCTGAAATGCCGGGCCGCGCAGGCTCCGTCTGGTCCGACCCGCCACCGGGGGGCGCGGCTGTTCGCAGCCCTGACGGGGGCAACCGCTGGATGCGCCTATCTCTCCGGCGGTCTGAGCCTTCTGCTCGCAGTCCCCTTGGCATGGTTAGCGGCATCCGTTCGCGAGCGGCGCCGCGAGACCTGGGCACTCGTCTGCGGCGCGTTCGTCCTGGTAATCGCTCCGTGGGTCGTCCGGAACATCGTGGTCTCAGGCACACTCGCTCCGGTCCTGGCACAGTACCAGTTGATCGCCGGGACGCCTGCATTTCCAGGATCCTCAGTCCTGACCAAACTCCCTAGGGAGTTGCCTGAACCTATCACGTGGGCGCTCACCCA
>JAKJAE010000127.1:438-4299 GCA_022707665.1 Chloroflexota bacterium | reverse complement strand
GCTCAGCGGTGCCGTGTCGAGCTATCGGAACGTTCCTTCGTTCGTCAATCTCTACCTTTTCCCGTTCCTGATCCTGTTTGGTCTCGGAGCCGCCGCCAGTCAGGCAAGGCGCGCGGTGTGGGTTGCGTTTCTTGCGATGGGGGGCATTCAGCTCTTCACGGCGCTTCTGTACAACGTGACCCCGGACCTGATCGAGTTCGACGTCTTCATGCCGCTGGGCCTGTGCCTGGCGTCTGTTGCGGTCGCCGCCGTGGTTGCAGAACGGATCCCCCAGCCCGCCTGGCGCTACTTGGCCGTCTTCGGGCTCGTGATCTTGACCAGTTTCCCCTATGCCACATCACTGCTGGGGGGGAGGAACCCGGCCTACGCGGCCTGGTCAATGTCGCCGCTGAGCGTCTACCTTGCCGATGACGCTCTGATCGGCACCGACGCTCCCGCGCCTGCGGCCTGGTACTCGGGCCGCCGGGCGGTGATGCTCCCTCCTGACCCCGCTGACTTACCCAAGCTGAAGGAATACGGCTTCGATCCGGACTATGTTTTCCTCACGGGGGGAGTAGCTGCCGACCCGAAGAACCCCTGGGCACAGGTAGCGTTTGCGAGTGGGCGCGGCGACGCGAAGGCGCAAGAGCTCATAGGTAAGAGAATATCCTATACCATCAACCTGGGTGATGTCACCATCTACCAGCGTCGCGACAAGAGGGGCAAGGGCGTGGAAATCGGCCCCAAGAAGGAGGAGCGTCCCAGCACTCGAAGGTCTACTGCACAGCCGGGCAGCGGCGAGCCCCCCAGCCCTCGAGGCGCAGCGGACTAGACGGGTTAGCGGCGGCAGCCGAGGCCGCCAACCGATGGCACGCTTAGCTATGGAAGACACACAGGCCAAGACAAACTGGGGACCGTGTTCCTGGGCGCCGCCTTGGCCCCTGTCCGCGATCGCCTGGGCAGCAGCCATCGCTCTGCTGATGCTCCTGGTGTACTGGGAGGTCGGTGTTCTCTTCGTCTCCCGATGGTTCTCCAGCGAGACTTACTACCATTGCATTGCCGTGCCTCCGCTGTTGGGATGGCTCGTGTACCAACGCCGGGCGCAACTTTCAGCGATACCCTCCACACCGTCCTACGCAGGGATAGCCCTGCTTGGGTTCGGGTTGCTGCTGGTCATCGCCGGGGCGCGAATTGGGTTCAACCTGCTCACGGGGGTATCCTTCCCGTTCGTGGTGGGGGGGCTCATACTCCTCTTGTGGGGCCCCGCAGCGTTGCGCGTTCTGGCAATGCCTGTACTCGTTGCTTTCTTCCTTATCGCTCCTCCCATGCATGCGCTAGCGTTGATCACCATGCCGATGCAGAAGGCCTCCGCCTGGCTTGCAGCCGTTGGGGCGAACCTCGTGCTCGGGCTGCCGGTCGAGCGTGAAGGCATCAACCTGTTCCTTGACGGCCACAAGTTCGTGGTCGCTGAGCAATGCAGCGGCATGAGCTCCTTCCTTGCCCTGAGTCTAACAGTGATCTTCCTGATCGAGATCTCAGGGCTGAACGCAGGGCGCAAGCTGCTCGCAATGGTCAGCCTGCCTCCCATCGTCATCAGCGCGAACGTGGTGCGCCTTTCATTGGTGCTTCTGACGGCCCAATACTTCGGGCCTCAGGTCGCGATGGGCGACCTTGTGCACGGTGGGACGGACGCGCTCGTGTACCTGTCCGCCCTTGTCCTGGTCATACTCTTCCTTGGGGCCCTTCTGCCCCGAACCGATCGTGAGGCGGACAATATTGCGGAATGGGAGGACGAAGCGCCGGTTACTGAATGAGCCGGCCTACCAGGGGCCTCAACGGCCTCGATCGCAACCGCTCCAGCACACCGGCTCCGGTCCTGCGAGGGAGAGCGTGGAACGTTGCCGGCACCACTTGTTTTTCAGGGGATCAAAGGGGGTAGGGCTGCCGTGAATGTGGTCCGCAGGATGGTCATTCCAGCCGCTGGCCGGGGCACGAGACTCTACCCCGTAACGAAGTCGCTGCCAAAGGAGATGCTGCCCCTGGGGCGGAAGCCCGCGATCCAGCTTGTCGCGGAGGAGACCTTTGGCTGCGGGTTCTCCTCCATCATCGTGGTCACTGCACTGGAGAAGCGTGCCGTAGAGAACCACTTCGACGCGATCAGCGGGAATGGGAACGGAAACGGCGCGAACAACCACCTCTTTCCGGAGTCGCTCAAGGGCGACGGGAAGTTCTTCTACGTTAGGCAGAGCAGGCCTCTCGGCCTCGGACACGCCATCCTCACTGCTGCGGAGTTCATCCAGGGGGAGCCCTTCGGCGTGGCCCTTGGCGATGCTGTCATCGCCTCGCCCGGCCCCGGAGAGCCTCTTCTCTGGCGGATGCTGAGGGCCTTCTCGGAACGCGCACCCAAGGCAGTCGTGGCCGTGCGCGAGGTACAAGGGGAACAGATCTCTCGGTACGGCGTAATCGCACCGGGACAGTGCGGCGACGGGCTCATCCACGTCGACGGGATCGTTGAGAAGCCTGCGCCCTGCGACGCCCCGAGCAATCTGGCTGTCTCCGGGCGCTACCTGTTTGCGCCGGATATCGTCGAGCACTTGCGGCAGACCCCGGCCGGACGGAACAACGAGATCCAGCTCACCGATGCCATCCAGAGCATGATCGACGCAGGTGGGGAGGTCCTGGCCGTCCCCCTGCTCGCCACAGAGCGCCGATATGACGTGGGGGGGTTCGAGGAATACGCAAGGGCGTTTGTCGAGGTGGCCCTTCAGGACGAAGAGTTCGGCTCATCGCTTCGCGAGCACATTAGGAATCTGATTTGAGGAGTAACCGAGCTTTGGACGCGGGGGCGCAGATGGCCAGGAAACGCGTCATCAAGGTGAAGCACTTCAGGCCGGTGCCTGGAGCCCCGCGCCCCGCACCACCATCTACGGGCCGCAAGGTCGCGGTGCTCATGGTCACTGGGGTCCTCTTGTCGGGCGCGGTCGCGCTCGGTCTGCTCGGGAACCGGCTGCCCAACCCGCCAAACATGGATCTGTCGCGGCGTCTGGCATTTGCATTCGCCAGTCTGATGGGGCTCTTCGCCGCCGGTATGATCGGTTTTGCCCTGGGCATGCGCGAAGACCGTCAGGGCCCCATGTCGCGGCCCACTCCAGGCGAGGGGATAGCCGACAACCAGCGCCGCGCGCGTATCCTGATCGCCATTGGGAGCGCAGTGCTGCTGGCATCGGGCTGGCTGGAGTATGTCGCGGCATTCGACAAGATGCCGTGAGGCAGCCGTCGCTGGTCATACCTATGTTGCAGATCTGGGTCGTTCCGTATGCCTTTGCATGAGTGGCCTCTTCGCAGGACGTCTGCCGGCGACCTGCACTCAGGTCCAGCCGGACGCAATCTTGGATGCTGACGCCTCGCGCGCCAGTCTGTCGAGCCAGCGGTTCCGTGGTACCACTGCACACGTTGGATGAGTCAGCGGAGGGATGGAAAGGCAATGACTACGGTGATCGAGCCCCAGAGCGAACAGCAGGCGGCTGAGCTTCGACATAGCCCCGAGGTCTCTATCGTCATTCCTGCCTACAATGAGGAGGGCGCTATCGCGGAAGACCTGGCCGCCCTGAAGGAAGAACTTAGTGCAATCGGCCTCGACTACGAAGTCATCGTGGTCAACGATGGCTCGAAAGACAATACTGCCGCTGAAGCCGCCAAGGTAGATGGCGTTGACATCATCAGCCACGAGGTGAACCGCGGATACGGCGCCGCGCTGAAGACAGGTATTCGAAACGCCCGGGCTGACATAGTCGTGATCACTGATGCAGACGGTACGTACCCGCCGAGGTACATCCCCGAACTGGTGCAAGACGTGAGGGACGGAGCAGACATGGCGGTCGG
>JAKJAE010000127.1:0-428 GCA_022707665.1 Chloroflexota bacterium | reverse complement strand
GGTATCGTCGGTGGCAATCCCCACGATACGCAAGCCTGCCAAGTGGGTGCTGGCGAAACTGGCGAGCTACCTGGCCGAGCAGCATATCCCTGATCTGAACTCGGGACTGCGCGCCTTCCGCAAGGATGCGGTCGCGCGCTTCTTTAACATACTGCCAAACGGCTTCTCGTTCACAACCACCATTACTCTCGGCATGCTCACGAACGGCTACCGGGTCGTCTATCGGCCGATCGACTACCTGCATCGCGTGGGCTCATCGAAGATTCGGCCGATCAAGGACACCTACAACTTCATCGTCCTCATTCTGAGGACAATCTGCTACTTCAACCCGCTCCGGGTGTTCGTTCCGCCGGCGGTTTTCTGCACAATCGTCGGCCTGGTGAAGCTCATACACGGAGTATTCTGGGAACACGACATCTCCCAGGGAG
>JAKJAE010000126.1 GCA_022707665.1 Chloroflexota bacterium | reverse complement strand
GTAGCGGCGTTGCGGTCCGATGGGTCCGTGGTAGTGACCGATGCTCAGTGGCTCACGTTTGCGCCGGCGAGCACGACACCTGTGGCTGGCCTTGTATTCTACCCGGGAGGCCGTGTGGATTCGCGGGCTTACGCGCCCTCCGCGCGTGCGCTTGCGGCCCGCGGTCTCCTGGTCGTGATTGTCCCGATGCCGCTCAATCTCGCCGTGTTTGCGCCGGGCCGTGCAGCCGAGGTGATCGCGGCCCATCCTGAAGTTGCGGTTTGGGCTGTCGGAGGACACTCGTTGGGTGGTGCGATGGCGGCGGCGTTCGCTGGCAACCATCCGGACGCGGTGGAGGGTCTGGTGCTGTGGGCAGCGTACCCGGTCTCCGGCAACGACCTGTCGGGCCGGGATGATCTCGCGGCGCTTTCGGTCTATGCCACGCTCGATGGCCTGATGACCGAGGCGGAACGGACTGCATCGGCGTCGCTTCTTCCCGGGACGGCATGTTGGGTAGGGCTTGACGGGGGCAACCATGCCCAATTCGGGTCCTATGGGGCGCAGCGCGGCGATCATCCGGCGACGCTTTCCGCCGCTGCGCAGCAGGGTCAGATCGTCAATGCAACGGCTGCGTTCTTGCTCGGGCTGCCATCGTTCGCTGGCGGCGGAGGTGTGATGTGTCCGTAGGTGGGAGGCGTCCTTTGAAGCGCGGGGTGAAGGTTCTACTGGTCGTCGTCGCGGCGCTGTTGGCACTCGTCTTGGTGGGGCCTTTCTTTGTGCCGGTGCCGCCCCTGGAGGATGCACTGCCGCCGGAGGCGCTCGCGGATCCTGATAGCCAGTTCGTCGAAGTGGAGGGGGTCCGCATCCATATGAAGCAGATGGGCGAGGGCACGCCCGTGATGATCCTGCTCCATGGCTTTGGCGCGAGCACCTTTTCGTGGCGCGAAGTCATGGCGCCGTTGGCGGAGATCGGGACGGTGATCGCTTTCGACCGTCCGGCCTTCGGACTCACCGAGCGCCCGATGCGCGGCACAGAGGACTGGCCTGGTTACAACCCCTACACCTATGACACTCAACCCAGGCTGACCGTCGGGCTGATGGATGCATTGGGCGTCGAGTCCGCGGTTCTCATCGGCAACTCGGCGGGTGGGACGGTTGCGGCTTTGACTGCGCTGGCGTATCCGGAGCGCGTCGATGCCCTGGTCTTTGTCGACGCAGCTATCTACGTTGGAGGAGGATCGCCGCCCCTCCTGCGGCCGCTGCTCGCCACCCCGCAGATGCGTCACCTGGGGCCGCTGATCGCGCGCGGCATTCGAAGCTGGGGCATCGATTTTGGGCGCTCGGCCTGGCACAATCCAGACAGGATCCCCGCCGAGTTCTGGGAGGGGTACACGAAACCGCTGCGGGTGGAGAACTGGGATCGCGCGCTCTGGGAGCTGACGGCTGCGAGCGAGCGACCCGATGTGGCCGGGCGTCTGGACCACCTGACGCTGCCGGTGCTCGTGATCACGGGCGATGATGACCGGATCGTCCCCACGGAGCAGAGCCTCCGGCTTGCCGGGGAGCTGCCCGATGCTGACCTTGTGGTCCTCGAGGCGTGCGGTCACGTGCCGCAGGAGGAGTGTCCTGAGCCGTGGCTGGAGGCAGTGACGCAGTTCTTGAGCACGTGGTGAGCACTCAGTCCCTTTTCTCGTCGGCCTCGGGTTCGCGCAGGCCATAGCCTTGTCTTTTCGGTCCATGTCGCCATACTGGGACGTGAAAGGAAGGTGCTATGAAGCCAAAAATCCTAAGCCAAGCCGCGGATGAGGTCCTACGAGTCGAACGTCACTGGCTATCGCGCCTCCAAGTGGCGCTGGCGCAGTTTCCTGCGACCGATGAGGACCGAGCGGTGCTGGATCGGTCGATACGCCAGCTCGACGAGCTGTTTCTCCTGGTTGTCGTGGGTGAGTTCAATGCGGGCAAGAGCGCACTGATCAACGCGCTCTTCGGCGAGCCGCTGTTGGAAATGGGCGTCACGCCCACGACGACACGCGTGCACCTGCTGCGACACGGGAAGAACTTTGAGCGTGTTGCGGTCGAGGCCGACGTCGATGTGTTCACGGTGCCGGCGGCGATGTTAGAAGAGATCACGATCGTCGACACCCCTGGCACCAATGCGATCTACCGCGAGCACGAAGCAATGACGCGCGACTTCATGCCGCGTTCTGACCTGGTCCTGTTTGTGACGTCGGTGGACCGGCCCTTCACGGAGAGCGAGCGGGCTTTCCTGGAGCTGATCCGCGAGTGGGGGAAGAAGGTCGTGGTCGTACTCAACAAGGTCGACATCCTGGAAGATCCTGAGGAGCTTGTATCGATCGAGCGCTTCGTCAGGGAGAACGTTCGGGGGTTGCTGGGATTTGAGCCCGAGGTGTTGCCGGTGTCTGCGCGGCTTGCGCTGCGGGGGAAGCAGACGCAGGATGCCGAGATGCTTGCGAAGAGCCGGATCGAGGCGCTCGAAGCCTACATCGTCGACCGGCTCGATGAGAAGGAGCGGGTGCGGCTCAAGTTGCTCAACCCGTTGGGCGTGGGCTTGCATCTGACGGGGAAGTACCTGGATGTGGTCGACGGGCGGATGGCACTGCTAAAGGACGACTTCGACGTGATGGACAACATCACGCAGCAGCTTGCGGTCTACCGCGGTGATATGTCGCGGGAGTTCGGACTGCGGCTCTCCGACGTCGACCGGCAGCTCCAGATCTTCGAGAACCGCGGGGTGGCCTTTTTCGACGAGACGATGCGACTGGCCCACTTCTTTGACCTTCTCGACCGCCCCCGGCTCGAGGCGCAGTTCCGCGAGCAGGTCATCAGCGATATTCCTGAGGCCATCGAGGACCGCGTGGGGGAGATCACGGAGTGGTTGGTCGCGCGCAACCAGACGCAGTGGCAGCGGGTGATGGAGCACATCCGCCGGCGCAAAGAGGTGCACGCTGACCAGCTGCTGGGCGAGATCCCCAGCGCCTTTGAGGCGAACCGCAAGGAGCTGATCGAGAGCGTCGGCCTGGCGGCACAGGAAGCGCTGCAGACCTACGACCAGGAGGGCGAGGCCTATCGGATCGCCCTGTCGCTCAAGAATGCGGTGGCCAATACCGCGCTGGTGGAGGTAGGGGCCGTGGGTCTGGGGACGCTGATCGCCGTAATCGCCTCGAGTACGGTACTCGACGTGACGGGCGTATTGGCGGCCACCACGATGGCTGTGCTGGGGCTCTTCGTGATTCCCAGCCGCCGCCGGCACCTCAAGGATGAACTGCGCCGGAAAATCGTGGAGGTGCGCGAGACGCTGATGACGACTCTGACGACGCAGTACGAGGCCGAGATCTCGCGCAGCCTGACGCAGATCGAGACGGCGATCTCTCCGTACAGCCACTTCGTGCGCTCGCAGCAGCAGCGGTGGAGCGAAACGCGCGAGGAGATGGCGTCGATCGAGAAGTGGCTCAAGCGCCAGGAATCAGAGGTTCGGGGACTCTAGCCTGACAGGAGGGTAGATGACCACCAAGTCCAGCCGTTGCCAGACATCGCCAGCCATCCGGCTTGGTGTGAGCCGGTGCCTGCTCGGAGAACGGGTGCGCTACGATGGCGGGCACAAGCACGATGCCTATGTGACCGACGTGTTGGGTCAGTACGTCGACGCGTGGGTAGGGGTCTGTCCTGAAGTCGAGTGTGGGCTGCCTATACCTCGTGAGTCGATGCGCCTGATCGGGGATCCTTCGGCGCCGCGGCTGGTCATGCCCCGCTCGGGCACCGACCAGACGGAGCGCATGCTGAGTTTCACGTCACGCAAGCTGGACGAGCTGGCGGCGGAGGGGCTGAACGGGTTTGTCTTCAAGAAGGACAGTCCCACTTCGGGAGCGTTCCGCGTGCGCGTGTACGATCACAACGGGGTCCCCAAGCGGGAAGGCAGTGGCCTGTTTGCTGGCGCTTTTATGGAGCGCTTTCCCTACCTGCCGGTCGAAGAGGAGGGGCGGCTGCACGACCTCCCGTTGCGCGAGAACTTCATCGAGCGAATCTTCGCGCACGCACGGTGGACCTGTCTGCTGAAGGAAGACCCCACGCCGGGAGGCCTGGTTGCCTTCCACTCCTCGGTCAAGCTTGCGCTGATGGCGCATAGCCCTGCGCACTATCAGGCGTTGGGGCGACTGGTTGCCAAAGCGGGGAAAACGCCGTGGGCGGAGCTTGCGGATGCGTACCTGGCCGGGTTCATGGAGGGCCTGAGCAAGCTCGCGACCCGCGGCCGGCACGTCAACGTGCTGCAGCACTTGATGGGTTACCTCAAGGATGATCTGGCACCCGAGGACAAGCAGGAGCTGTTGGGCGTGTTCACGGACTACCGGCAGGGGCTCGTGCCGTTGATCGTGCCGATCACGTTGCTCAAACACCACCTGGCGCGCCACACTGTGCCCGACTGGGTGCACATCCAGACCTATCTGAACCCGTACCCCAAGGAGCTGATGCTGCGGAATCACGTGTAGGGGGAGCCCCGTGCCTACCCATGGGTGCTTGTCGGTTGCCGAGATGAGCGGCTCGCCCCACTTCGCCGTTTGTGGTACATTGATGACTGAGGGCTGACTGTGAAGGTTCGCGACGTCATCAAGCTGATTGAGGAAGATGGCTGGTACGTGGTGGGCACCAAGGGCAGCCACCGACAGTACAAACATCCCAGTAAGCCCGGTCGAGTCACCATTGCCGGTCATCCTAACGATGATCTGGCTCCCGGGACGCTAAGCAGTGTCCTGAAACAGGCGCAACTGCCGAAGCCGGAGAGGGGAAAGGGCAAGTAGGTGAGATGTATCGTTTTCTGATTGTGGTTGAGAAAGCGGACGGCAATTACTCGGCCTATTCACCGGATCTACCGGGCTGTGTCGCGACAGGCAGGACCCGTGAGCAGGTCACGCGCAATATGCATGAGGCGATTGAGATGCACGTGCGGGGCCTGCTTGAGGATGAGCTGCCGGTTCCCAAGTCGCATTCCTTCGCCGAGTATGTGACAGTGTCCTAGGCGGTGAGGTAACGTTCCCAACTGGGTGCACGTTCAGAGGTATCTGGACCTCTACCCCAAGGGGCTGATACTGCGCAACCATGTGTAGGGGAGCCTGCCAGGTGACGGATGTGGTGCAGGCGGACACGGTCGGACGGAGCATCCCCGGTAGTGTACGGATCGTGGTTCCGGTCGAACGGGTATCCCTTCACCTGACTGGTCATCAGGCGCAGAGTCGCCAACCCCACCTTCTCTTTGTACGCCGCCGGCGATAGCACCACCGCCAGCCAATGTCCTGCTCGCTTGTGCCCTGCTGAGGATTCAGCGTTACCCACTGCTTCTGTCAACCCAAAAGGGGCCCATTTGACAACCGAAAAGGGACCCACCGTCGCCGTCGTCGTGCGGTGGGCAGTGTGGGCAACGTGGAGTCTGCGGAGCGTTGTCCATACTGTCCACCGCAATCTGGCTCAGGCATCGCTTTGCAGGCGCTGGCGAAAGCGATAGGAGTCCGCGCCGGTGAACTCCAGGATGTGCGCGTGATGGATCAGGCGGTCCAATAGGGCCACGGTCAAGCGCTCGTCCCCGAATACCTGCACCCAATCGGCAAACCGCAGGTTGGTGGTTACGATCAACGCCACACGTTCGTAGAGCGTCGAGCAGAACTGGAAGATCAGTTGTGCCCCGGTAGGCGTCAGCGGGATGAAGCCCAGTTCGTCCAGCACGATTAACTGATGGCGCAGGGTGGTGTTGAGCAGCTTCGGTAACTGGTGCGCCTCCTGATACCGTGATCTTTGCGGTAGTCTGCTTCATCTTGCTGTTCTTGAAAGCCAGACTCAACCCGCGAACTCTCTGCTACTGCGGTGAATAGCCCAGGTGAAGCAGCAAGCCGGCAACATGCTTACACAGCTCTCTCTCTGCACCTCCGGCGGCCGAGGCCAGCTCATTGATCAGCACTGCCTGGTCATGCTTTGCCACGGCGCATCTCTCCCTTGGGACTGTGGCAGATGTGGTGCCCAGTCAACTGACTCTGCCGGCCGAAGCCGATAGACCATCCTGGATCCTCGCGCACAACGACGAGCCGACCACCCCGCCAAAGCCCCCGGCTCGCCGAGATAGTCACAGCAAGGTGTCAGGCAACATGCGTGACGCGCTGCAGGATGGTGTCCCAGCAGTCTCTGAACTCGGCGAGACTCTGGGGCTTCAGGGCCGTGTGGAAGGACCTAGGGTTCTTGGGCCGAACCTCACGGTTTCTGGCGAGATACCCCTTGTACCCGTCCAAGAGCAGATCTCGTAGGGGCTCATAGGCCAAGATGAAGAACCGGTCGCTGCCATAGGCCTGCAAGGCGACGAAGACATAGACCAGTTTGGCGTAAGGTGCAGGTTTGGGCGCCCCGACGATCTGTCGGTTGCCGTCCATTGCTACTTCGACGAAATCCCTGATATCAAGCTGCCACGCACCACCATTTATGGTCTTGACTTGTATAGGCACGTGGCCGCCAGTGGGGCCGGATGCGATGACGTCGTAGTGTCGGACGCTACCCGCAAAGGTAGCGGATAGGAGGCCGCGCCTGGCGAGCTCCGCCGCAACAAGGTACTCGCCAACTTGCTTGGTGAGCTGTGTATCTATCTTGGCCATCTAGACCTCCGCGGCGAAGCAGGATGGCATGCCGCCTAACGATCAAGCTCAACGACGCGTGGCAGCGCGTCTGCTGAAGCGCTTTGCTCAGGCTTTCTATGTCTTGTACTCAGCTTCAGGCTCGTGCACCGCCGGATACTGATCCATCCATGAGAGCTCTTTCGCGATAACCAGTTCCTCCATAGTCGCGTGATGGGTGTTATTCATGGGAATCAGCCTCATCTGAAACCCATGTGCGCGAGCCATTGACCTGACCTCTCCGGCATTGTCATAGGTCATCAGGAAATCGCCTTTGACTGCCTCGCAAGCCGCCGCTCGTGGTCGAGATCGCAGTAACGATAGAGCCGCTTGCCAGCTTTTTTGCCGCCTGCCGTATATGGCGGATCAATGAAGAAAACAACGTCTTTCTGCTCGGAATACTGCCCAATAACATCCAGTCCGTCTTTCTGGCGAAACTCAATGCGGTCAGCTATTGTATCCAAGTCTAGGAATCGGCGTGCAAGGGTGTTCGGATACCAACGCGAACGGATGCCTTTTCCGTTTTCCCCATACTTCAAGAGACCGGAACCTTCAGCGAGAATTCCGCCGTGAAAAGTCCTGTTCTTCAAGATGGTTTGAAACGCTCTTTCTTTGACGTCTACAGCAGATCGCGAGATCTCGGCGATCACCGATTCCTTGGTG
>JAKJAE010000125.1 GCA_022707665.1 Chloroflexota bacterium | reverse complement strand
ATTGTTGGATGGTTGGTCTCTCCCCTCCAGGGTAGCACGGTGATCGTTCTCAGCCCGACCGAAGCGCCCATCGTCTACTTCAAGGTTGCCCTGGCGGCTGGATTTGGAGTCTCGTTGCCGGTGATTCTCTACCAGATCTATGCCTTCGCGGCTCCAGGCTTGTACAAGAATGAGCGCAGCATCGTGATGACGTTCATACCGGCTGCCGTCGTGTTCTTCATTCTCGGTGGTGTGTTCACCCTTCAGGTCCTGATGCCCCTGAGTCTTCCTGTGTTGATGGGATTCCTCGGCGAGGTTGTTGAGCCAAGTTACTCACTTGAGAGCTATCTCTCCTTTGTCACGACCCTCGTCGTATGGATGGGCCTTATCTTTGAGACCCCGCTCTTGGTGTACCTTGTGGCACGGCTGGGCCTGCTGACCGCAAAGCAGCTATCAGCCGGACGGCGTGTTGTGTGGTTCATGGCCGTCATTTTCGCCGCTGTCATCACGCCGACCACGGACCCGGTCACGTTGCTTCTCGTCACAGGCCCGTTCATCCTGCTCTATGAGTTGGGCTTGATTCTGGCACGCGTCGGCGCACGGCAGCGTGCCCGCGCCAACCCGGACCAAGTCTAGGGATTCGACATCGGAGGAGACCCGGAAGGGACGTATCGTGGGGATCCGCAAGACTCTGGGCACGCTCCTGCGATGGCTCTTCGTCCCTGGTGCCGCGAAGATTCCTCCAGTCCTGTGGTTGCTAATCATCGGCCTTCTGGTCGCACGCCCACTGGCTAAGGAGTCTGCTCGTCCTCTGCCCGATGCGTTCGAGCGCATCGTAGTCATTACGGCCACCCCTGTCCCACCCCCGATCCTGGCAACGCCAGAGGCGTCCAGCGACTCAACGGCACGCGCCGGTGGAACGCTGGCCTTCTCTATGCGCCATGCCGGGAACAACGACATCTACCTATTGACGCAGGAGAGCGGCCAACTGCTTCGGCTCACGTACGACCCAGGCGATGACCGCGATCCAGCCTGGTCGCCTGACGGGCGGTTCCTGGCCTATGCGTCGCATCGGAGTGGCGGGTGGGATCTGTACACGATGGAGACGACCTCGGGAACCGTGCTTCGCGTTACGCGAAGCCAGTACTTCAAAGGATCTCCCTCGTGGTCGCCCGATGGCAGGTGGCTGGCCTACGAGGGCTATCAGGATGGCAACCTCGACCTGTATGTGCTGGACATTGAATCGGGACAAGAGCAGCGGGTGACTCATGCTCCTGAACCAGACTACTCCCCGGCCTGGTCGCCCGATGGGCGACACATTGCCTTCACCTCGTACCGCAACCAGAATCAGGATCTTTATATCCTGTCGCTCGATGATGCAAGCGTCGCCAACCTGACCCAGACACCCAATCAGAACGAGGACTATGCGGCCTGGTCGCCCACGGGTGAGTTCCTCGCCTACTCCGTGGTGAGACGATCTGGCGGATCCCATTCGACAAGGAGGTCGCTGCCCGGGGCGAGCTGCGGCCGGTGCTGTTTGGCGTAGGGGGGATGCCGACGTGGGCCCCTGATGGCCAAGCCCTGGCCTTCGTCTATCGTCAGGAAGCGACAACTTACCTCATTGCTGCGGATATGCGGGGATGGGGGCTCACCCAAGAGGGGTACAGCTCATCCGACACCATGGGGAGGCCCCACTGGTATGCAGGCCGGCTCAGCCCGGATCTGGAGGCCAGTCTCGTAGAGCGCACCGTGAGCGATACAGCGGGAGCCGCATCCCAGCTCTACACGGAACTCCTGATGTCGGCAGACACCGATGTCTATGACATCGTCTATCTGCCCAACGTCAACGGCAGCGATCGCGCAGAGAGACTAAGTGATCGGGTGAACGACAGCTTCAACGCATTGCGCGAACGGGTGCTCCAGGAAACCCAGTGGGATTATCTGGCAATCCTGGGTGACTCCTGGCGTCCCATGGACCACACGCCGCGACCCGGGCAGGGGAGGATCTCGTGGCACGTCTGTGGCCGGGCTGTTGACATCAACCAGGGATTCCTGCGCAAGGGCGACATCGAGCTTGTTCGAGAGGACGTCGGCGGCGTGACCTACTGGCGCGTATTCATCAGAGCACGCATCCAGGATGGCAGCCTTGGAGAACCACTCAGGGTCGCCCCCTGGGACATCGATGCGCGGTCAAAGGGCGGGTTGGCTGCCGCTCAAGGCGGAGAACTCAAGCCGATTCCTGCAGGGTATTATGTCGATTTTACGACACTGGCTGCGGACTATGGCTGGGAGCGTCGCAACGCGCTGTCGAACTGGCGAAGTTCGTACTATGACATCGAGTGGTGGCACTTTCAGAAGACCGAAGGTATGAGTTGGTATGCGTGCATGACCGAGCTCTATAGCGAGGAGGAGGTCATTGCGTCATACGGTACCTTGCCGTGGTGGACGAAGAGACCCGAATCGGAGATACAGGGACTCCCTTGAGAAAATAACCGCTCGCGCCTCAGGAAAGCAACTGCCCGACCTTGTCCAGAATCTTCTGCCGGTAGATTGGCGCGGCAAAACGCTCTGCGTTGTGCCGACAGATCTGTGAATCGATGCGGTGTGCCTGGAGCCTTTGCACTGCGTCGATGAGTGAAGTAACGCTTGGCGCGTCGAAGAACACGCCTGTGACATCCTCAACGATGGTATCCAGCGCCCCCCCACCCCGATAGGCGATCACCGGGCGCCCAGAGGCCTGAGCCTCGAGCGGCGCAATGCCGAAGTCCTCCAGCCCCGGGAAGACAAAGGCATGGCACCGGGCCAGCAGTCCGGGGAGCTCCTGATCGTCCACGCGTCCCAGAAACCTGACGGTCGGCCCGGCCATAGCCTCCAGCGTTGCCCTGTCGCGTCCATCGCCCACCACCCAGAGTGGCAGACTCAGTTCTGTGAACGCCCGCACCGCCAGGTCGATGCGCTTGTAGGGAACCAGTCGTGATACAACCAGGTAGTAGCCTTCCGGCTCGGACGCGGGTGCGAAACGCTCAACGTCGACGGGCGGATAGATGATCTCAGAGTCACGGTTGTAGTACTCGCGAATCCGCCTCTGTACCTCGGTCGAGATGGCCACGAAGCTGATCGTGTCGCGCTGTGCGACGCGGTAATCCCAACGGCGCAACGCGGCCACAACAGGCGCCAGCAGCCAGCGTAGCACCGCCGGGAGCTGTTCCCGGGCGGCGTAATGATCGAACTGCCATACGTAGCGCGTCGGCGAGAGGCAATAGCACAACTGGGGCTTCGTTCCGGTGGGTACCCCGTGGCAGAATCCGCTTTTGTTGGTGATGACCAGGTCGTAGGGCGCGCCTCGCGTGCCAGAGAGTGCGTCGTCGAGATGCAGGCCACCAAACGCCAACGCATACAAGGGGAAATAGGCCTGATGGTGCCGGTGAATTCCTGGCAGACGGTTCATCCAGGTCGTCCGGATGTCCCACTGCTTGTAGGCGGCAGGCAGGGCGGCGTGCCACACCATGCTTGTGTAGACTGGCGCGCGTGGGAAGATATCGACGAGGTGCTCGAGCACGCGTTCGGCGCCGCCATACTGATTCAGCCAGTCGTGGACAAGCGCGACGCGCGCGCCTGATCCGGCGCTATCCAGCGGTGCCACGCTGCCGTCTACCCGCCCAGTTTGCCCCGCACACTGCAGCTAGCCCGAAACGAAGAAGCCGTGGACGGCAGCTTGAGCCCATCGCAGCACAGTGTTGGGGAAGATGCCCAGGAGCAGCACGGCAGCAACCGTAACTGCGATCACGGTCCACGTCGTCGCCGGCACCTTCACTTTGGCCAGTCCGTGGTCGGAGTGCACAAACGTGGCCTGAATAATCCGCCAGTAGTAGGCCACCGAGATGACGCTGTTGATCGCCGCAACAACGATCAGCCACCCGCGATCCGCTTCCAGGGCTGCCGTGAACAACCAGACCTTGCTCACGAACCCGCCCGTCCCCGGCACCCCAAACAGCGATAGCACACTCAAGATCAGGGCTGTTGCAAGGATCGGGGCCCGATGGTACAGCCCCCGATACTCGGTGAGATCGTCACTTCCCGAAGTTGCCGACATGACCGAGATCGCTGCGAAGGCTCCCAGCTCAGCCATCGCGTAGACCGTCAAGTAGAGCATCAGGGATGCCAGGCTCTTCTCGGTGCCCACGGCCACGGCTATGAGGGCATACCCGACCTGCGCGATGCCAGAGTAAGCCATCAGGCGTTTAATATTCGTCTGCCACAGGCCGATGAGGTTGCCGAGGAACATCCCCATGACAGCGAGGAAGGCAATCAACGGCCAACGCCACCACAGGCCGAGCGTGAGCGTCTCCGGGAGCATCACCATCGTGAGCCGGACCAGGGCCGCGAATCCCGAGACTTTGGGGATGATGGCCAATGCGGCCGTCACCGGCGTCGGGGCACCCTCAAATGCATCCGGCAGCCATTGATGGAAGGGGGCAGATCCGATTTTGAACGCGAAGCCAGCGAGCACGAACGTGATCGCCGGAACCAGCACCACGGGCTCGATCGAATGTGAGGGCAGCCAGACCCACTCCCCCGCAAGCCCTGCCGCAGTCAACTCGTAATCTGCGGCTCCCGTGATCCCGTACAACCAGGACAGCCCAAACGCCATGACTGCAGACACTGCCGATCCGTAGATCAGGTACTTGATGGCGCCTTCCGTAGAGCGTTTGTCATCGTGAAGATATCCCGTGAGCACGTACCCGACAATGCTGACGAAGTCCACGGCCAGGATCAGCATAATCGTGTTCGTGGAGGCCGACAGCAAAAGTGCTCCAAAGCCAAAGAACAGCAGGCCCGCATAGTAGAATGCCGGCTCTTTGATCATTGTCCTGACGTACGCCTCGCTGATCAGCGCAATCAGGGCCAGCGCGGCCAGGATCAGGCGCCACGTATAAGCAGTGAATGGATCATAAGCAAGGACGGCGAAGATTCGTGTGACGTCATCGCGACCTACAACGAATGAGGTCACACCGCTTGCCAGGATCGCGATCAGGGCTAGCCACCAGGCAACACGAAGTACGCGCTCCGGTTTCACAACGACCAGGTCCGCTAGCACGATGAGAAAGCCGCCGGCAAGCAGGCAGATGGGTGGGAGCAGATACATGACGGAAGCGGAAGGCGTCAATGCAGTGGCTCTCCCTTAACGTATGACGAAGTTGCGTAGTAGCGTCATCGCGGCTGCGTTGAAGCTGTTCACGAGCAGCGCTGGGTAGACCCCGAGCACCACCATAAGAATGACGAGCGGCCACACGGTGACCTTTTCCCACCATACCAGATCGGTAAGCCCGCCCCAACGGGTACGGTCGAGCGTCCCGAGAAAGAGGTGCTGGACGATCTTCCACAGGGTGTAGCCAGCGGTGAACACCATGCCGATGACGCCGATGAAGGCAGCGATGGGCATCAGGCGCATGACGCCCCTGAATACGAACAGCTCGCTCCAGAACCCGACCAGGCCCGGAAGGCCCAGTGAGGCAAAAGCCGTGACCAGCGTGAGGCCATAGTATGTGGGGAGGATCGTTGCCAGACCCCCGAATGACCTGAGATCGCGCGTGTGGGCGCGCTGGTAGATCATGCCGACGAGGAAGAACATTGTACCGGTGATGATACCGTGGGCGAATTGCTGCATCGCCGCGCCGTTGATGCCAGAGGCGGCAGCATTGAAGATCGCGGCATCGGTTCCCCGCCCCCACGCTGCTGCCGCTGCCGCGAGCCCGAGCACGACATAACCCATGTGAGCGACTGAGGAATAGGCGACCAGCCGTTTGAGGTCCCATTGTGCCATGCACACGAGAGCCCCATAGACAATGCTCATCAGCGCCATGATGGTGATGATGGGGACTTCGACGGCGAAGTAGTGAAACCGCTCTGGAAAAAGAGGCAGAGCGATGCGCATCATGCCGTACCCACCAAGCTTGAGCAACACGCCCGCAAGTAGCACACTACCTGCGGTTGGGGCTTCGGTGTGCGCATCGGGCAACCAGGTGTGGAATGGGAAGACCGGGACCTTGATGGCGAAAGCAACGAAGAGCGCCCAGAACACGAGGGTCGCCCACGTCGGATCGCCGGCAAAGGGGCGAGCCGCCGATGCTTCGAGAACGTTGAACGTGCCGGTCTCGTGGTACACGGCGAGGATCCCCAGCAGTCCGAATACACTGCCAGCGAGGGTGTAGATAAAGAACTTGATGGCAGCGTATTCGCGACGGGGCCCTCCCCAAACGCCGATCAGCAGGAACATGGGTACCAGTCCCACTTCCCAGAACACGTAGAACAACACGAGGTCGAGCGAGAGGAACACGCCTAACATACCGGTCTCCAGCAAGAGGAACAACAGGTAGTATTCCTTGATTCGCTCCTGGACGGTGAAGCCGCTGTAGAACAGCGCCAGCGTGGTGAGAAGACCTGACAGCAAGAGCATTGGGGCACTGAGCCCGTCGACGCCCAGCGTGTACATCAGGTCCAGATCCGGGATCCATGGATGGTTCTCGACAAACTGCATCTCGCTGGCATCCTGGCGCACCACCATCACCCAGACGTACGCAGCCAGAAGCAGTGATAGCAGTGCAAAGAGCACCCCGATCACCCGGATCACGCCCTTCCGCTCCTTTGGTACAAGAAGCACCAGCAGCGCACCCAGCAGTGGGGTGAACAGTGTTATGCTCAGCACAGGATAGTTCATCGCAGGTTGTCCTCCGACCTAGATACGCTGCAGAAGCACCAGAATCGCAGCTAACAAGATGATGATCATAAAGGCATTCCAGAGATAGTCAGGTAGCAGACCGCTCTGCATCTTGCGCGACCACTTCCCCATCGCACCGGTCATCCGCGCGATGCCGGTCACGACGCCATCGATCAGGCCGCCGTCGACCAGACCCGAAGCATCTGACGACATGCGGCTTGCTCCGGTCACACCCTTCACGAACCCATCGACGAGTCCCATGTCCAGCCGCAGAGCCCACTGAGCTAACGACCGGCTGAACGTGCCCACGCCCTCGACCAGCCGGTCGAGCAGTCCACGGTCGAGTTGGTCTGCTGTCGGCGCGAGTCGGCCTGCCTGGCCAAAGCCACGACCGAATGATGCGCCGGTCTATATCGGCTGACACACGCGCCAGGGCTACCGATGGTCTGGCTATTAACCAGTCGTAGACGGTATCAACGTAGAAGCGCTCGTGCATCGCACGATACAGCCATCCGAGGCCAAACCGGGCCATGGTATGCCCCAGGGGATCCTCCGATTCGTCACGGGCCTCGATGGGCCGGCGTCCATAGACCCACCACCCCAGAAATAGGCCTCCAACACCGAAGGCAGCGCCCAGCGCCAACGGTTGCCACGCGAATCCATGCCCCTCTGCCACGCCGTGC
>JAKJAE010000124.1:7193-7465 GCA_022707665.1 Chloroflexota bacterium | reverse complement strand
AGGGCCGGCGTAGCCCAGATGTGGTCGATGCGCCAGCCAATGTTCCGCTCGATCGGGTTCCGCGCTCGGTAGTCAAAGTAGGTGTACTGGTTGGGCTCATCGGGATGGTGACGTCGGAAGACGTCGATGAAGCCCCACGCACGTACATGCTCCAGCGCGGCCTGCGCGTCGGGATGAAAGTCCACGTGAGTCCGCAGTCCTACCGGGTCATAGATGTCGATGTCGGTCGGGGCCACGTTGAGATCCCCTAGCCAGACCACGGGATCTGTGGG
>JAKJAE010000124.1:0-7163 GCA_022707665.1 Chloroflexota bacterium | reverse complement strand
TTCCAGCCACGCTCGGAAAGTGTGGAACCAGGCCAACTTGCGCTGGAACTCGCTGTGATCGGGTTCTCGCCCTTGTGGAACATACGTATTCACGATGTGTACGTTTGCGATCTGGGCGTAGAGCAGCCGCGGCGCGTCGGCGCCATCGTCGAATCCTGCCTGCGTTACTGTTGGCGCCTGCTTGCTGATGGTTGCGACGCCGGCATGGGCCTTCTGTCCGGCAAAGGCAACGGTGTAGCCGGCGGCCTCGATCGGCTCACGGGGAAAATCGGGGTCCTGGACCTTGGTCTCCTGGATGCAGAGCACGTCGGGCTGTTCGCGCTCCAGCCAATCCAGGATCTGGTCGAGGCGTGCACGGATCGAATTGGCGTTGAACGTGGCTATCTTGAATGGGGTCACTCCTCGCCTCCTCCGCTACTTGTCTGTCCCTCGATCTCGTGGATGGCTTGTTCGGGCGTCTTGTTGCCGTACATCACCGCGAGTAACCCCGGCATGTAGAAGTCCATTGTGTGCACTGCAGGGTAGATCGCGTTCCTGATCAATGCTGGTGTCAGCGCTTCGCCTTCGAAGTCCAGGCTGCTCTTGAACCTGATCTCACCGTCGCTGTAGTCAAGTTCGAAGCAACCGATCCGGAGCCCAAAGTTGGCGCGTGTGATGTACTCCACGACCGCAGGGAGGACCGCCACGGGAGCCTTGATCGGGGCAATCACATAGAACAGGAACTGCTCGAGGTCCACACGGATCTGGGCATAGCAGCGAACGTCACCGTGGTCACCCGAGAAGTAGACACGGTAGGTCGGTTGTGCTTCTACCCGCTGCGGGTGCCAGCCGTCATCGCGCAGGAACTCCCCCAGCGTGGCAAAAGCCTGCCAGCCTTGCGCATGCTCCGGGTCCGCGGCAGCAGGAAGCGATTGGTTACTCTCAGCACCCGGCGCTTCTGTCGTCACTCGATGCCTCCATCTCTTGAAGGGCTACGTGCGGCCTCAAGACGTGGGCCAGAATTCGAAGAGAGAGCCGACCGACTCTCCCTGGACATTGCAGCGGATGACCTCGCCGAAGATCCTCGCGACCGAGAGCACCTTCAGTCGCTCTGGTCGCCGCTCTTCCGGAAGCGGCACCGTGTCGGTGATGAGGATCTCGTCGATTGCATCGATGGCGTTGAGGCGTTCTACCGCGGGGCCTGTGAACAGACCGTGCGTGCCCACAACGGTGACCCGCCTGACGTTGAACTCGCGCTGCATCTTGGCCACAATCTCGGAAATAGTGCCGGCGGTGGCGATCTCGTCGTCGACGATAATCACGTCCTTGTTGCGAACGTCCCCCATGATCCCGGTGATCGTCACGTTGTTGTCGCTCAGGCGATCTTTCTCCCCTGCCGCCATCGGCACATTCAGGGCCTTGGCGAGTTTCCCTGTGCGCTTGGCATGTCCGACGTCCGGTGCCACGAGCACCGAGTTGCTCAGATCCTTCTTGCGGAGGTGCTCCAGGAACACCGAGTGCGCCGTCAGGTGGTCGGTCGGCACCGTGAAGAAGCCGTGCACCTGTGGCGAGTGCAGCGTCATCGTGATGACCTGCGTCGCGCCGGCAGTAACTAACATGTCGGCAACCAGACGCGCCGCAATCGAGATCCGGGGGGCATCCTTCTTGTCCGATCTTGCATAGGAGAAGTAGGGGATCACGGCGCAGACGTCTTTGGCAGCTCCACTACGAGCAATATCCAACATCAACAGGAGTTCCATCAGGTTGTCGCTGCATGGTGGCGAGAGCGGCTGGACGATGAAGACTTGCTTGCCGCGGACGCTCCTTCCGAGCTGTACATAGTAGTCATCGTTGGAGAACTTGGTGATCGTGGTCGGCGAGAGCTCCAGCCCGAGGTAGGTGGCGATGGCCTTTGCTAGAGCGGGATGGGCCTTCCCGCTGAACATCAGGACATCTTGAAGGGCAGGATTGGGCGTGATGCTGGCTTGAGTGTCTTGGTTCAATGCTCGCTCCTTTTATGTGGATCCGCTCAGCGCCCTCAACGCTGAACGACGCGTATCACTCATTCTAAAGGGCAATGGATTAGCGTCAACCCGCGCCGGCTGTGTGGGCCGAGTGACCACGGCTCTCATGCTGAGGGGCGAATGCTCCTGGATCAGTGCAACTTACAGGTTGCGAATGGGCACTGGCTCGATGGCGTCTGCAGGCTCAAATCCGAAGATGCGCCCGTAGAAGTACAGCTCAGCATCGAGCGCACGCTTGATGTTTTCCGCTCGACGGAAGCCGTGTTGTTCTCCCTCAAAGGCCAGGTACGCCACGGGGATTCCCTTCTTGTCCAGAGCCTCTACCATCATTTCCGCTTGCGCAGGAGGAACCACTCGGTCCTCAAGCCCCTGGAAGAAGATCACGGGACAGTTGAGCCCCTCGACGTGGTGGATCGGTGAGCGGGCCGTGTACACATCGATCCGTTCGGGGTAGGGACCGATCAGGCGATCGAGGTAACGGGACTCGAACTTGTGGTTGTCGCGTGCCAGCGCCTCAAGGTCGCTTACGCCGTAGTGGCTGGCCCCGCAATGGAACATGTCTCGGAAGGCGAGTGCGCTCAAGGTAGTGTAGCCTCCAGCGCTGCCGCCGCGGATCGCCAACCGATCGCCGTCCACGCGTTCTTCCGCGACCAGGTACTGGGCCCCCTTGGCGCAGTCATCGACGTCGACGATGCCCCAGCGGTCGCGCAGCAGATTGCGGTACGCACGTCCATAGCCCGAGCTGCCGCCATAGTTCACATCCAATACCGCGAAGCCTCTGCTCGTCCAGAACTGGATGCCAAGACTGAGTGCACTGGATGTCGCCCCAGTTGGGCCTCCGTGGCTAAAGACGACCAGTGGCGGCTTCTCGCCGGCCGGAGCCGCAAAGTCCCGGTTGTTGGGAGCGTAGAAGAGCCCATAGGCCGTCCGGCCTTCTTCCGATGGGAAAGCCAACGACTCCCGCACAGACAGATAGCCCGGGTCAATATCGAGCGACATCGAGCGTTTCATAACGGTTTGAGCGCCTGACGCAAGGTCGATCGACACAATAGCACCGGGCAGCGTGGGCGCGCCGCCGCGGAACACGACGCGTTGGCCATCGGTCAAGATGCCTGAGATACTGGTGTAGGGTGTATCGATTGGTGTCAGAGACCCTGTTGGTACGTCGAGGAATGCCAGATGGTCGATGCCATGCTCGGAGTAGACACAGACGATGGTCGAAGCTGTTACGTAGCCATAGGTCGACAGCCCAAGCCCCCATTGGGGCACGCCGAACTCTGCTTCCTTTTCCAGTAGGCAACGTAGAGATGCGCCATGCTCCCAGCGGTAGAGGTTCCACCATCCAAAGCGGTCGGAGGCGAACGTCAGGACGCCATCCGGCGACCACACTGGGCAGAAGATCGACTCGTCAATGCCACCAGCTACAAGATGCTGGTTCCTGACCGAGCCTTCCTCATCGAGATCGGCCACCCAGAGTTCGGTCCCATCCCAGGGCATATTGGGATGGTTCCACGTCAGCCAGGCCAGACGCTGGCCGTCGGGGCTCAACCTCGGTGCTGCGTAGAAGTCGTTGCCTGCCACCAGAACGCGCTGCGAGCCGTCGACGAGCGACACGGCAGCAATCGTGTTGACCGGGTCGCCGTCGTTCTGTGCCAGTGCCGACTCACTATGGTCTTCGCGGATGCAGACTAGGCGCCCCTCCCGGGCCGTGCGCCCGCGTCCCACGTCCATCACGCAGTCGGCAAAGCGCATCGGCGAAGGCTCTGTCAGGTGCTGCGGTTCACCCCCTGTATGGACCCGATAGAGCTGCTGATCGGTGAAGTTCGAGAAGTAGACGGTGCCCTGATGGACCAGGACGGCGCCGCCGCCATACTCGTGTACCCGGGTGCGCGCGTTGAAAGGGGGGGGTGTTATGTCAGTCACCTCGCCGTCTGCCGACATTCTGACAATGACCTGACGTCCGCCCTCAGCAGGGCGGCCTTCCAGCCAGTAGGTATCACCGCCGTCCAGCAGCGGCGAACCCAGCGCAATCGTCTGCGAGACGATGAGATCCGACGTGATCGGCGAGGCCCATGTGCCGTAAGCGGCGATCTTGCGTGAAGACATCGTGCAGCTCCTTGTCCCATGATGTTTGTTAGGGATGCTCCCCAGTCTAGCCCTGACCGCTCCCATGTCCAGTCCACACGCCCTCTTTGGGGAGATGGCGAGTGCCGTGACGGAAGAGCTGCTCACGGGCCTTAGCATGGCAGCCTCGGATGGTGCCGCGGCTGGAGCTTGACATGGGTCAGATCCAGGTTATAAGTGCCCTGCACCAGAAACCAGGGCTATGGCACAGAACCACTCACAACCCGAGGATACCTACATCACCCTCGACCGGACTACGCTCGAGACTGTGTTGGAAGCGTGCCTTGTCGAGACCGAGCTCTCCTTCCTGCGCGAGCGCATTTTCGCCTATCGTGCGGGCGTTAGTGCTCTACCTGCATACCCACGCGCCCTCGCCGCGCCATCCGATGTGGATACCATCGTATTGCAGCGTGACGCGTTCCTGGGCGAACTAGATCAGATCCTGGCAGCCCGGACCGTGCGTCGTGCGGTCTACTACCTGTCGCGGTTGCAGAAGGGCATTGGCGAAGCCCGCTGCAGTAGTGTCAACGACATCAACCTCAACCGCTGGAAAGAATACGACGAGGTTCTGACCGATAGCCTCTGGGTCATGGACCGCCGGGACACTTCAGGTGCCCATCGGGCCTGGTACTGGGGCAACTTCATTCCGCAGATACCGCGGCAGTTGATGCTGCGCTATACCAGAGCTGGGGAGTGGGTGTTGGATCCCTTTTCTGGCAGCGGCACGACAATGATCGAGTGCCGCAGGTTGGGGCGCCATGGCATTGGCGTTGAGCTTAGTCCCGACGTGGCTGCGCGCGCTGCTGAAACCGTGGACAGCGAACCCAATCCCTTCGCGGTCACAACCGACATTGTGGTGGGTGATAGTGCGACCATCGACTATGGACCAGTCCTGGCCTCCCATGCGATCGACCGTGTGCAGTTAGTGGTCCTCCATCCGCCATACCATGACATCATCCAGTTTTCGCGTCACGATGCTGACCTCTCTAACGCCCCAACAGTGGAGTCTTTCATCGACAGATTCGCTGTCGTCGTGGAACGGGCCCGCGCCGTGTTGGCTCCGCAGCGTTATCTTGCGGTGGTGATCGGTGATAAGTATCACGAGGGCGAATGGATCCCGCTGGGGTTTCGCGCTATGCAAGTGGTCATGGATCAGGGCTGTACCCTCAAGAGCATCGTCGTGAAGAATCTCGACCGCACCCGAGCCAAACGCGAACAGCAGGCACTCTGGCGCTACCGTGCGCTCGCGGGCGGCTTCTATGTGTTCAAGCACGAGTACATCTTCGTGTTCCAGACGCCATAGGATTTGCGAACTCTTCTTTTTACACTAGAATCTGATCTGCCTGACTGACAGTGGGCGGCTCAACGAACTATCTCCACAGAGGAGCGGTGTACTATGGATCCAAGGGTTGCGGATTCCCCCGATGTCGGCGCCTCCTCGTGCCCTGACGTATCGGATTCGGCATCATCGCTCGCGCGGCTGCTCAGTGCCGCTTCCGAGATCTCGGGCCGCATCAACGCGATCCTCGACCCCGACGAACTGCTGAATGCCGTCATCCCTATGCTCAAAGAGGGATTCGGCTTCTACTATGTGCATGTCTATACGCTCGATCCCGAACAGCGGATGCTCTATCTCCGGGCAGGCTATGGTGTGCCGGGTCGTGAGATGCTGGCGCGTGGACACCGGATCCCTGTGGATGCTGACCAGAGTCTCGTCGCTCAGGCGGCACGTACCCACAAGCCGGTGACGGTCAACGATGTGACGACCACACCGGCATTCCTCCCGAACTCGCTTCTGCCCGACACGCGCTCGGAGCTGGCGTTGCCGATGATCGTTGGAGAGGACGTCCTGGGCGTCTTCGACGTGCAGCACGATCGTGTCGATGCATTCACGCAGGTCTATCAGGATGTGCTCTTTGCGCTCAGCGGTCAGATTGCCACTGCACTTCAGAATGCCCGCCATGTAGAACGCATTGCACAGTCACTGAAGGAGACGCAGATCCGGCTCACGATAGCCCAGGCCCTGGGCGAGGCGCAGACGGAACGCGCAGTCATCGACACTGTGATGAGGCATGCTGATGCTCCCGAAGGTGTCTCAGCACTGCTTGCGCTTGCCGAGGACGACCTGGGCCGAGTCGGGTTCCGCGTCGTGGGCCACTTACCTTCCGATGGCGCGCTGGGGCGACGCGAACCAGATGCGATGCTTCTGGCGCTGTGCGATATTCCCGACTTCGTCGGTCTGCTTGCGGACCGTGGTGAGTTCAGTACGCAGTGCGGCTCAGATGATGGGCGGCTCCCAGAGGCGGCGCGCAAGCTGTTGACTGCCGCTGGGGTGGACCAACTGCTCGCCTTACCCCTGAGGAATCGTGGCCAATGGCTGGGCGTGCTGCTTGTGGCGGCGCGTGTACCTTTCTGCCTGGACGAGGACCTCCGCTTCCGGTACCGGATGCTGGCCGAGCAGGGAGTCGGAGCGTTATATCAGGCCCAGTTGCGCGATCGCCTCAGCCTGACCCAGTTCTCGGTCGACCAGGCACCTGTGGCGATTCTCTGGATCCGGCCGGATGGCACTCTGTCGGCGGCGAATGACAGCGCCTGCACGCTACTGGGGTACACGCGCGCGGAGTTGTTGGCGCTGCCGGCGATCTGCAGGTTGGATCCCAATATGATCCCGCGGGTATGGGACGCGCACTGGGAAAAGGTCAGGAAAGAGCGCCGTTTCTCGATCCTTACCGAGTACAGGATGAAGGATGGGACGCTGATCCCCGTTGAGGTGACGGCGAACTACCTGCGTTACGATGGCAAGGAGTACAACTGCGTCTTTGCCCGCGATGTCAGAGAGCGTCTGGCTGCGCAGAGGGTGGCGGAGCGCTTCACTGTGCAACTGCGCACGGCCGCCGAGATTGCCGAGCGGATCGGCACGATTCTCGACACAGATGCGCTGTTGGCTACCGTCATCCCATTGCTCAAGGAACGCTTTGGCCTGTACCATGCGCACGTCTATGGGCTTGACGGTGACTACCTGGTCTTGCGCGCCGG
>JAKJAE010000123.1:3900-7511 GCA_022707665.1 Chloroflexota bacterium | reverse complement strand
CGATGACGATCACGTCGTAGTCGCGTTTCATGGATGGCCTACCCAGCGTTCTTTGTCTTGCGAACCAGGAACTCAGAGCTATTGCCCTTCTTGCTGACGGTCAGAGGATCACATCCCAGCTCGCGCGCGAGGATCTCGACAACCCGAGGCATATCGAAGGCCCCCTGGCAGCGCCCGGTGCCCAACCATGTGCGTCGCTTGATGGCGTCATAGGTGTCTGCAGGGATGGGCGCGTGAATCTCGGCGACGATCTCGCCCTCAGTGACCATCTCGCAGCGGCAGATCACCCGACCGTAGCTCGGTTCCCGTGCGACCAAGTCGGCCTGCTCGGCGCGGGAGAGGTGGCGGAAGACCGGACGGGCAGGCCGCTCGGGATTCCATGTGGCCTTTTCGGTCAGCACCTCGCCGGCCTCCCGCAGGAGCTCGATCGCGCGCTCGGCGATGGCCGGTGCAGCTGTGAGTCCGGGGGACTCGATGCCTGCCAGGTTGATCAGACCCTGCACCTCGGGCGCGATCTCGATGACAAAGTCCTTGTTGTACGCAACCGCCGGGTTCGGCGACGGCGCGTTGCTTCCGGGGCGCAGTCCGGCGAAGAGGGCAATGATGGCGCGCTGGCTGAGCGACGGTACCAATTTCTGTGCGCCGTCCCAGATCTCGTGCATACCAGGGGCAGTGACGGCAGTGTCCTCGCGATCCTCGATCTCCTCGGCGTTGGGGCCGACGATCGTGTTGCCATGGACTGTATTCGTGACCAGAATGCCCTTGCTGACCTTGGTGGGCACCGGGAAGAGGACGCTGTCCATCTGGAACTGGTTGCGGTCGATGACGTAGTACTCGCCGCGTCGGGGCGTGATCTTGAACCCGGGACGGCTCCCCGCCCTGTGCATCAGCGTGTCAGCGTGGACTCCGGCGGCGTTGATCACCCAGCGCGCCGCGAAGTCACCCTGGTTCGTCCGGATGCCGGCAATGGTGCGCTTCGAGCGTCCATTGACCTCGGCCCAAATGAAGTCCTCGAACCGTGTGTTGCGACGCAGGGTTACGCCATTCGTGACAGCATTTTCGGCCGCGGCGATCGTCGCACCCCAGGGGTCGCAGATACCGCCCGTGGGACAGTAGAGGGCGCCGCTCGTTTCCGGTGTGACAAAGGGCTCGCGACGGCGCATCTCGTCTCCGGAGATGATCTCGACGGGGACCCCGTTGGCTTGACCGCGGGCGGCCTGTTCCTCCAGAGCCTGGCGTTCTTCAACACCCACGGCGACGACGTAGGTTCCGCAGCGGTCGAAGCTGAAGTGCAGCTCCTGGGCCAGCCGGTCCCACATCGCGTTGCCCCGGACGTTCATCTCGGCCTTGAGCGATCCGGGAACGGCATCGTACCCGCCGTGGATGACGGCGGAGTTGGCCGACGTGGCGCCGGTACAGACGTCGGCCTCTTTCTCGATCCAGAGAATGTCGAGGGCAAAGCGCGACAGGAAACGCGCTACCATCGCCCCGACCACGCCCGCGCCAACGATGATGACGTCGTAGTCGCGGTGCCCCGGGCTTACTGCAGCTTGCATAGTCACCTCAGTGTAACCTTCAAGGAGAAGGAAATGGATAAGTCAATCCTCAACCCAGTCCAGCGTGCGCGTCACGGCTTTCTGCCAGATGCGATAAAGGTGCTCGCGCTGGGTCTCAGCCATAGTGGGTTCGAACGTGCGGTCGATGCTCCAGTTCTGGCGCAAGGCCTCGGGGCCTGCCCAGAAGCCGACGGCGAGACCTGCCGCATAGGCTGCGCCGAGGGCCGTGGTCTCTGTGACGGTGGGACGAACGACGGGGGCCCCCAAGATATCGGCCTGGAACTGCATCAGTAGCTCGTTGGCAACCATCCCACCATCGACCTTGAGCGTACTGAGCGGGACGCCGGCGTCCTTTTCCATCGCCTCGATAACGTCACGGGTCTGGTAGGCCGTGGCTTCCAGAGCGGCGCGGCAGATATGGGCTTTGGTGATGTAGCGTGTAAGCCCGACCATCACGCCACGGGCGTCGCTGCGCCAGTAGGGGGCAAAGAGGCCCGAGAACGCTGGAACGATGACCATGCCTCCGGCATCCTCAACCTGGCGCGCGAGGTCCTCGATCTGTGGGGCGCGGGTGAAGAAGCCCAGGTTGTCGCGGAGCCATTGGACCAGGGCGCCGGTGACGGCAATGGACCCCTCAAGAGCGTAGACAGGGGGGGCGTCGCCAAACTGGTAGCCCAACGTGGTCAGGAGGCCCTGCGCGGAGGGGATAATCTCCGTCCCCGTGTTCAGAAGAAGGAAACAGCCTGTGCCATAGGTGTTCTTGGCTTCGCCGGGGGAGAAACAGGTCTGCCCGACCAGGGCCGCTTGCTGGTCGCCCAAGTCGCCGGTCACCGGGACGCTCTCGCCGAAGGGGCCGTCCTCGCGCGTGAAGCCATAGGGCCGCGTGGCACTCGAAGGGCGAATGGTGGGAAGCATGGAGGCGGGGATCCCCAGAATCTGGCAGATCTCTTCGTCCCAGTCGAGGGTGTGCAGGTCCATCAGGAGCGTGCGGCTGGCGTTGGTGACGTCGGTGATGTGGGCGCCGCCGCGTGGGCCGCCCGTCAGCCACCAGATGATCCAACTGTCCACGGTGCCAAACAGCGCATCGCCCCGATCGGCAGCCTGGCGAACGGCGGGCACGTTTTGCAGGAGCCAGGCAAGCTTTGGGCCGGCGAAATAGGGCGCGAGCGGGAGGCCGACCTTGCTGCGGAAGCGGTCCTGACCCCCTTCCAGGGCCAACGTGTCGCAGATCTCTTTGGTCCGGGTGTCCTGCCAGACAATGGCATTGGTGAGCGGTTGGCCTGTATGGCGATCCCAGACGACCGTGGTTTCACGCTGGTTGGTGATACCGACGGCAGCGATGCGCCCGTTGGGGATGTTGCCCTGGGTGAGCGTCTGCCGGATGACCTTCTGAGTCTTCTCCCAGATCTCGAGGGGGTCGTGTTCGACCCAGCCGGGTCGGGGGTAGATCTGGCGATGCTCCTCGTAGGACCAGATGACGGGTTTGCCACTGTGATCGAAGAGGATGCAGCGGGTGCCGGTCGTCCCTTGATCGAGTGCGGCGATGTACTCAGGCTTTGCCATCTACACCTCCGGGTATAGCGATGGAGCCAAGGCTAACCCGGATTATACCCATCCACGGGGTCCTGTCGAATCATACGTCTGGGTTACGCCTACCGCTAGGCGGCTTTGCGCGCTTCGATGATGAACTTGCGTGCCACGAAGGCCAGGACTTCTCCATTTTCCAGCCGGCGCTGCAGGCCAAGCAGGTGCTCGCGGTGGCGCTCGACGGAGAAGTCAGGGACGTTCCATGGCACGGCTTTGAGGTAGTAGACGATCGCGCCTACATCGGTGAAGATGAGTCTGCCCTGCCACTCCTCCGCGCGTTCGATCTGGAGCCCGGCCCGTTTCAGCCTGGGAAGGTAATCAGCCGGAGTGGCATCAGGCCATTGGGGCCGGACGCCGAAGACCGCCAGGAGATCCTGTGCCCACAGTCCGTGCACCTGTTGGGTCAGGAACGTGCCGCCCGGCAACAGGATTCGGGCGACCTCGTCGCAGTTGAGCCCTGAATGGCGG
>JAKJAE010000123.1:0-3890 GCA_022707665.1 Chloroflexota bacterium | reverse complement strand
CGCAACAGCCGCTCCCCACCGCCTGTGCCCATGTCCAGCACTGCAGTGGATTGGCACATCAGCTCGTCGGCACGGGTCAGGTAGGACCAGGGCGGCTGATCCTCAAGCATTCTGCCGTCGAGGTAGGAGAAGTCCCACCCCGTGAAGGGGCGGGACTCCTCCTTTTTCCAGCGCTCGATGGGCGTATCAACATCGCTGCCGGACATAGATTGCCCTCCCCGTCGCCGACTGCGCTGCTGCCACGAGCGCAGAACGAGCGTTATCTGGAAGCGGCGTCGCGTGCCACGAGCGGCAAGTAGACGTACGCCGGGACCCACTGGATGTTGCTCCAGGGGCTGCTGCCTTCGGGCGTGTGGGCGCGCACGCGGTAGTGCCACGGGCCCGGAGGCTGGTCGAGCGTGGTGGTCTGGGTCAAGGGACCTGTGTAGACGACGGTTGGCGCCTCAAAGTATCTCGACCGGCTTTCCTCGAGGGTGTAGCCCGTGGCGGTCACAATCTGTGACCATGACACGGTGTAGGACGTCGTGCCGGCGCCAGTGTCGATCGGATACAGCTCGGGGATCGGGATCGACGGCACCGTGACGATGGCACTGGGCGTGTTGCTCGCAGGGCCATACCCCGCTGCGTTATAGGCCTGGACGCGGTAGTACCACGTGCCGCCCGGCTGCCCCGTGACCACATAGGTGGCGCTGATGCCCAGGTAGCGTGTGATCGGTGCGGTGAAGGCGGCGTCGGCGGCCTCCTGCAGCCGGTAGCCGGTTGCGCCAGCCGGGGTAGACCAGGTGAGCGTATAGACATCGGGCGGTGTGAGCACGATGGGATCGAGCACTGGCGCCAAGGGCAGGACGGTCGTGCTCTGGATGGCGCTCCAGAGGCTGTCGATGGTGCCGTTGTAGGCCTGGACGCGGTAGTACCACGTGCCACCGGTTCGTCCACTGACAGCATAGCTGAGACTGGCGCCCTCGTAGAGGGTCGTTGGTGTCGTGAATGCGGCGTTCTGTGACTCCTGCAGGCGGTATGCGGTTGCTCCGGTCACGGCCTGCCAGGTCACGGTGTAAGTGCCCGACCCATCGTTGGCGATCGGCAGCAGGAGTGGCGTGTTCAGGCCCACCTGGGTTGAGACCGTGCTGCTCCAGGGGCTGATTACTGTAGCGCTTGTGCGCTCACTGCGGACACGGTAGTACCAGATGCCGCTGGGACGACCCGTGACCAGCACCGTTGTCTCCGAACCGCTATAGAGAACGGTTGCAGACTGAAAGCTCGGGTTGTCTGCCTCTTCGAGTGTGTAGCTGGTGGCGTACAGGACATCCGACCAGTCGACCCAGTACGTTCCGTCGATATCGGGATTGGATATCGAGTAGAGTGCAGGTGCCAACAATACGATCTGGCTCTCGATGGCTGCGCGTGCGTTGATCCGCCCCCAACCATAGTACTGATCCCATCCGGTTGTTCCCAGATCCACGGCAGTCGTCTGGATGATCTGCTGTACTTGGTCGGGTGTAAGCGACGGGTTGATCGACCAGATCAGAGCAGCGAGCCCGGACACGAATGGTGTCGCCTGCGAGGTACCAACCACATAGTCGTAGTTCTTGTAGTAGGACGCGCTGGTGGTCATGTAGACATCGTAAGTGGGCATAGTACTACGAATGCCGCTGGTCTGGTGGTAATACATCATCGTACCGCCAGGCGCGGCGATGTCACAATGTGTCCCATAGTTCGAGTAAGACGCTCGCATATCGTTCATATCAGTGGCTGCGACAGCCATGACATTGGTATATGCCGCGGGGTAATAGGCTGCGTTTGTGCCCGCATTGCCCATGGCTGCGATGACAAGAATCCCGGAGTTGTGGGCGTGCGTGATCGCGTTCTGCAATGTCGGGGAGCTCGATGGGCCACCCAGACTTAGGTTGATGATCTTGGCCCCGTTTAGCTCCGCCCAGCCAATGGCCAGCGCGATGTCTTCGCTTGTGCCCTTGCCTTCAGCATTGAGGGCACGCAGTGGCATGATCTGAGCGCCCCATGCTGTCCCTGCAACACCGACACTGTTGTTCGTCACCGCAGCGGCGATACCGGCGACGTGAGTTCCGTGACCGTTCTGATCATTCGGCATACTGTCATGATCGATGTAGTCATACCCAGGCACGATCTTGGTGGCAAGGTCGGGGTGACCACTATCGATGCCAGAGTCGATGATGGCAATCTTTATGGACTCAGTGCCGGTGACGATGTCCCATGCTGCGGGTGCTGCAATCTTTGGGAGGGCCCATTGTGATGAGAAGTAGGGATCGTCTGGAGTCGCAAAAGCCTGATAGATGTAGTTAGGTTCGGCGTAAAGGACTTGCGGATCTCTGTTGAGGGCTTGAACTATCTCAAGTTCTTGTCCGGCAGGGACGGATACAACGTCTACATCGATGGCGGGTATTACGTTGATCCGTCTGGCTCCGTAGTCGCGGAGCACTTCCTCTCTTGTGGACCCACTCAGGGCGGTGGCATCGGGGCCAGGGTTGAATGCCACGAGGACGACGCCCGGTTCAAACAATGCGGGGGTGGTCTCCGCAGCGTGTAGTTCGCCAGCGACAGGGGACGGGCCACCCAGCAGGATGAGCGAGAGGGCGACCAGGCTCAGTATGCTGACAAGCCTCAATTGTGAAGGGCGTATCATCATTGCTGACCTCCGACGGTCGCGACGGTCCGGAATAGGAGTGTTCGAGCCTGGTCCATATGCTTGCTCCTTGTGGCGCCCAAGGGTAAACCAGGCCCTAGTATAGCGCCTTCCTGTGCTGAAAGTAAGCGCGTGATGACTGTCCGGGCGAGCGCATCCGGATATCGCTTGCGGATTCGCCGGGGCGGCTGTACAATTAACTTGTCGGCAATCTACTAAACGCGAGGACGTGGGACGGTACTGAGGCCGGACCCGCCATGCCCTCAACGAGTATAAGGAGACCGCGTATGAGCGATTACCTCTTCCGTGATCCACTTTCGGCGCTTGATCCTGAGTTGGCAGATCTGATCGGCTATGAGACCGAGCGACAGGCCCGAAAACTCATCATGATCCCTTCCGAGTCCATCGCCCCTCGGGCTGTACACGAGGCTGTGGCCTCTTCGTTTGCTCACCTGTATGCCGAAGGCTACCCCGACGAACGCACCCGAAGAATGTCTCAGGCCGACATTCTGGCCTACGAGAGCGAGTTGGGGCATTACCGGCGCTATGGGGACCCACGCTACTACAAGGGTGTCGAATACGCCGATGTTCTGGAGTCACTGGCCCGGCGGCGAATCGCCGAGCTCTTCGCGACGAAGGCTGCACCGGCAAACAAACTCTACGTCAACGTGCAGTCGCTCTCGGGGGCGCCGGCCAACACGGCGATCCAGTATGCATTGCTGGCACCAGGCGACACGCTGATGTCGATGGCGCTCCACGTGGGCGGGCACTTGAGCCACGGAAGCAAGGTGGCGTATTCGGGCAAGACCTTCAACGTGGTCCATTACGGCGTAGATGACAAGACGGAGCGGCTCGACTACGACGCGATTCGCGATCTGGCGCTCAAGTCCAGGCCGAAGATGATCATTGCGGGCTACACTTCCTATCCGTGGGCGCCGGACTGGCTGAAGTTCCGTGCCATTGCCGATGAGGTGGGGGCCTACCTCCTTGCCGACATCGCGCACGTTGCGGGGCTGACAGCAGCGGGCGCCTTCCCGAGCGCGGTTGGCATCGCCGACGTCGTGATGTTTACGACGCACAAAACCTTTAGCGGGCCGCGTGGTGCCGTGATCATCACCCACAAGGCGACCCTGGGCGAGCAGATCGACCGTGCTGTCTTCCCGGGGTTCCAGGGCGGCCCCCATATGGAGGCCGTTGCGGGGATCGCGGTAGCGGCGAAACTGGCGGG
>JAKJAE010000122.1 GCA_022707665.1 Chloroflexota bacterium | reverse complement strand
GGTGTCCAACGTGATGCGTCGTGATCCTCCCACGGTCACTCCGAACCGGTCGGTAGCTGATCTTGTCCACCACTACATCATGCAGTCCGACGACCACGGGTTCCCGGTCGTCGCCGACGGACACCTTGTCGGCATTGTCACGCTTGACGACGTCCGCCGTGTCACGCGCGACCTCTGGGAGATCACGTCCGTAAGCGAGATCATGACACCACTGGAGCGCCTGGTGACACTGAGCCCGGATGCCAATGCCAGCGTCGCCCTTGACTCCCTGGCAGCCCACGATGTACACCAACTGCCAGTCATCACTGGCGACCGCTTGGAGGGGGTGGTACGGCGCCGCGATATTGTGCGCTGGCTGCAGTTGCAGTCCGATATCGGCGCTCAGGGTCGTAACGTGATCCTCACCGGTTGATAGCCTGGCCAGACACAGCCAATCGGAGATCGACGATGAAGGAAGCTATGCTTTACACGTCGTTGCCAGATGAGCACGTCCGCTGCCACCTCTGTGCGCACGAGTGCATCATCGCCCCGAACGGACGTGGCGTCTGCCAAGTCCGCGAGAACCACAACGGCATCCTCTACACCCTTGTCTACGGTGAACTGATCGCGCACCATGTGGATCCGATCGAGAAGAAGCCACTCTTCCATTACCATCCTGGCTCGCGCTCCTACTCGATTGCCACCGCAGGCTGCAACTTCCGCTGTGAGTGGTGCCAGAACTTTGATATCTCCCAAATGCCGCGCGACCAGCACGTCATCCTTGGCGAGAGCACCTCCCCAGAAGAGGTCGTCGCCGCTGCACGCCAAAGCCGCTGTGCAAGCATAGCCTACACGTATACCGAGCCCACCGTTTTCTTCGAGATGACGTACGAGGTAGCTCGACTGGCCCGGGCAGCAGGCATAGGGAATGTCTACGTAACCAATGGCTACATGACTGAACAGATGCTAGAGGTGTTTCACCCCTATCTCGATGCGGCCAATGTGGACTTGAAGGCATTCCGTGACGCCACATACCGGCGCCACATTGGTGCGCGGCTGCAACCTGTACTGGACACTCTCAAGCTCATGAGGCACCTGGGCATCTGGGTCGAGGTCACGACGCTGATCATTCCTGATCTGAACGACGACCTGGACGAACTGAAAGACGCGGCGCGGTTCATCGCTGATGAGCTTGGGCCTGATACGCCGTGGCACCTTAGCCGCTTCTTTCCGGCATACAGAATGCACACACACGCGCCGACGCCCGAGTCCACCGTGGAGCGAGCAATCGAGACCGCCAGAGCAGCCGGGTTGCATTATGTCTACGCGGGCAACTCGCGCCTGAGTGCCGATACAGTGTGCCCAGCCTGCGGGGCACGTCTCATCCAGCGGAGCGGCTACACAATCGTCAGAAACCGTGTCACAGCAGAAGGAAACTGCCCGGATTGCTATACCCCCATTGCCGGCATTGGGATGAGCGGCTAGGCGCTCAACCGGGCGATACCTCTGCTCCGCATGACAGCGCGGACCCACCTCATAGAGCGGAAGGAGAGCCATGGAAAACAAGACCTGGCGTGCGCGAAAAGTCACCATCGTGGGCGCTGGCCACGTCGGAGCGACGTTTGCCTACGCACTAGCGCAAAGCGGCGTTGCCGACGAGATCGCCCTGATCGACCTCAACACCGATCTGGCTGAGGGCCAGGTGCTAGATCTGAGCCATGGCCGCTTCTTCTTCCCCGCCGTCGACATCCATATCGGCGACCGGCGCGACTACGCCGATGCACACGTGGTCGTTATCACCGCTGGCGCTAGCCAGAAGCCGGGCGAAACGCGACTCGCGCTCCTGCAGCGCAATGTCCGCATCATCGAGGGCATTGTCGACGAGATCGTGGCGCAAGATTCCAGCGCGATCATCCTGATCGTTAGCAATCCCGTTGACATTTTGACCCATGTAGCTCACCACCGTTCCGGTTGGCCTCGGGGACGCCTCATCGGCTCAGGTACTGTCCTGGATAGCGCCCGATTTCGCTATCTACTGAGTGAGCACTGTAACGTGGATGTGCACAACGTCCACGCGTACATTCTCGGAGAGCACGGCGACAGCGAGTTTGCTGCCTGGTCGATGACCCATATCGCGGGAATGAGCATGGATCGGTTCTGTGTGCTCTGCGGCCGGTGCTCCAACTGGCTGGCAGAACGCGCCAAGATCGAACAAGCCGTTCGGGATTCAGCCTACCACATCATCGACTACAAGGGCGCCACGTACTATGCCGTCGGCCTGGCCCTGACGCGCATCGTTGCCTCGATCCTCCGTAACGAGCACAGCGTCCTGACCGTGTCAGTCCCTCTCGAGGGAGAGTACGGTCTCAGCGGTGTAAGCCTCAGTGTTCCATGCATCATCGCCCAGGAAGGGATCGACCGCATCATGATGGCAACGTTGACATCTGAGGAACATGACGCGCTCAAGCGATCAGCGGACGTATTGCGCGGCATGATCGCGCAACTCGGAGCGGCCTAGCGACGTAGTAGGTGCGCACTGTTTTCCACGAGTGGAGGTATGCGGTGAAACTTGACTACGGACAGTTACTCAGACGGGCATGGGACATCATCTGGGCGAACAAGTTCCTGATTCTGCTAGGAGTACTCGTCGCTTTGACCAACGGGGGGAACGCATCGGGATCAGGAACCGGCTTCCGGTTCAACGACGGTGATTTTCGGTATCACCAGCCGATGCCGCGAGACTTCGAGGGTCTTCCTCAGATACCGGAGCTACAGCAAATCCTCCGTGACTGGGGCTTCCCGATCGCTGTAGGCGGCGCGCTGCTGGTGATCGGCATCATCGTGGCTGTCGTCATTGGGCTGGGCATCTGGGTAATTTCGACCCTGGCACGCGGTAGCTTGATTGCCGGCGTGAATACCATCGGTGACGGGGGCGTCTCGAGCTTCTCACAAGCGTTCGCAGCGGGCTGGGCAAAGGGTTGGCGCCTTCTGGGAATCAGCATCTTGCCGGGCATTCCCGGCCTGATCCTGCTCCTCTTTGCACTCGGTGTTGGAGGCTTCTCGTTGGGCCTGACGCAGTTGTTCGACACCAACTGGGCTCCTTTCGGCGCCGGGGCAGTGGCGATCATCGGTGGCCTGATCTGTGTCGTTGCCCCCATTGCGATCGCCCTGGGCCTGTTGCGCACCTTCGCAGAGCGGGCCTGCATGCTGGAGGATCTAGGTGTGGTTGACTCCTACAAGCGGGGGTGGAAGGTCCTGACCGACAACATCGGACCTGCCATTGTCCTCTTCTTGATCCAGATCGGAATCAACATCGTCCTGGGGTTGGTCACGATTGGTCCAGTGGTGATGATGACCCTGTGCTGTGTGCTGTGGCCTGTCCTGCTGTTAGCCCAAGGGGCTATCGCAGCCTACTTCTCGACACTGTGGACGCTCGCCTGGCGCGAGTGGACGGCACCTGCAGAAAGCACAGCAGCCTAAGTATCCGATCCAACCGTCCGCGGTCGTATGATCGTCGCGGACCTATGGCTCGGACCTTGCGCGAGAAATCCCGTCGAGCTACCGGATCAACAGGACCGGGAGCTCGACGGCCTCGATGAGATCCAGTGTCACATCACCATCGAATGGGGTAAGCTTCGCCGGTAGAACGAGCGTGCCCGGGGCAACGCCACGGATCGTGTCGGCAATGACCGGGACTTCGCGCGCCGCCGCGACAAGGTACTGGCGGATCACGTCATACGGTTGGAGTTGCGCGGTCGCGCGCGCTCTCAACGCCTCCGCCTGACCGGGCCACTCTGCAAGCAGGAGCACGATCAATGGATTGCCCAGCCGCTCGACAAGCGCCGCCGCGATGCCCAACGCGTGATCACACAACGCTGATCCATCGTAGACGACGAGAATGGGTGAGATGATGTGCTCACCCTCACGCAGGATCACGGTCACACCGGGGGCGTCGCTGCTGCACGCCGCGCGCGCCGTAGACCCAAGTCGCCTCCGGCGCACCTGCGACCAGCCAGCTCGCCCCACGATCAGGACATCCGCTTCCTGCGCTGCGTTCTGTATCTCGGTCCTCACGTTGCCGCGCGCAACCCGGAACCGTCCGCGGACTGAACCCTGGCGAGCCAGCGCCTGAAACGCCTCTTCGATTCGCCGCGACCGGGCTCGTAGATTCCGCTCGATCCCGGAGAGCTCCACCCTTCGCCGCAAGGCCGAGTGCTCGCCAACTTCGTGAGCGAACGGAAACCCGGCTGCCCGCAGCACATCGATATCCTCGACAAACAGGGCAAGCAACTCGGCCTCGAAACGCGACGCCATATCGATCGCAGCCTCGAGTGCAGCCTGACTGTGCGGCGATGCGTCGACTGCTACGACAATGCGCCGAATCATCAGGTGCGATCCCCTGCTCTCACTCACTCGTCTCCTCCCTGGCCGACTTACCGGACCCGTCTCTCTCTGCCAGCGCCTTGAGCCGCGCCTGTACCCGCCAATTCACCGTACCCTCGGGGTAGTTGCCCTCTGCGTCCGGTTCGCCAGCAGGCACGCCGGTCAGTATCTCGATGCCCTCGTCGACATGCCCAATGGCATAGATGTGGAATCGCTCCTGGGCTACCGCTTCCACAACATCCTGTCTCAGCATCAGGTGCTTGACGTTGGCAGCGGGGATCAGAACGCCCTGCTCGCCGGTCAGCCCGCGGGACTGGCAGATGTCAAAGAAACCCTCGATCTTCTCGTTGACGCCGCCGATCGCCTGGATTTCGCCCTTCTGGCTGATCGACCCGGTCACCGCATACGACTGCTTGATGGGCACCCCCGCGATCGCCGACAGCAGCGCGTACAACTCGGCGGAGGATGCACTATCACCATCAACACCGGCATAGGACTGTTCAAAGACCAGGCTGGCCGACAACGACAGCGGTGCGTCCGCCGCATACCGCCCGGAAAGGTAACCCGTCAGGATCAGCACCCCTTTGGAGTGTAGTGGCCCTCCAAGATCGACCTCACGCTCGATATCGACGACCTGACCCTTGCCTGCATGGATACGTGCAGTGATTCGTGAGGGTTGTCCAAAGGCATAGTTGCCCAACATCGCGACCGAGAGGCCGTTGATCTGTCCGACTTCGGCACCGTCGGTGGCGATGAGGACCATGTCGCGCAGGATCGCCTCGTGGACGCGCTCTCGAACGCGATCGACACGGTAGATCCGGGCGTCGATCGCACGTTGCACATCGGCCACACTGACAACCGTGTTACCAGACTCGCGCGCCCAATAGTCGGCCTCCAGCATCAGGTCGGTAAGCTCCCTGGTCTGTGCCGACAGCTTCTCCGCGTCTCCCGCCATGCGCGCGCTCCGCTCCAACAACTGCTCGATAGCACCACGATCGAAGGAGAGCATCCCTTCGCGCCGGGCAATCGTCGCAACCTGGCGCGCATAAAGCATCTCGGTCTCGGTATCCCTCGGCATAATCTCCCCGAAGTCAGCCGCCACCTTGAATAACTCGGCAAACTCCGGATCCAGCGCCCAAAGCGTATGGTACAGCCGCGCGTCACCAATCAAGGCCACCTTCACCCGCAGTGGGATGGGCTCAGGCTCAAGGGAGACGGTACTCACGAGCCCGAGGTGCTGCCCTAGCGACTCCACGTTGATCCGCCGGCTGCGTAGCGCGCGCTTGAGACCTTCCCATGCCTGAGGTTGCATCAGGAGCTTGTCGGCATCAACGATCAGATAGCCACCATTGGCCCGGTGTAGAGCACCCGCCTTGATCAACGTGAAGTCCGTCGTCAGGGCACCCATCTGCGCCCGGTGCTCGATGCGGCCCAGCAGATTCTGGAATGTGGGGTTATCTTCGCAGACGACCGGAGCGCCCTGGGTACCCGAATGGTCAATCAGCACGTTGACGGCATACCGCTGCGCAGACTGAACCTGTGACTGCCGTTGCATCGCTACGATGATCTCTGGAGCAGACCCCTCGGGCTGCGGCAAGAACTGCTCGGCGTTGTGCACGATGTCCTCACAAACCGCATCCAGATAGGCCAGCACCTTTTCGTGGTCGGTATGCGCGCGCCGAACCTCATCGATGAGCCCACCAATGGCCAGCCCGGCCATCTCCCGGTTCAGCGCATCAAGCTGCGTGCGCACCTCACGCTGCCAGCCAGGCATCTGACCCAGGATCCGCTGGAGTTCCTGCTGGATGGCTTCCACCCGCTCCTCGAGCGCCTTTTGCATCTCCTCTGACAACTTCTGGATTTCCTCAGGCGAGATCACCTCCCCATCGCGCACAGGTGCCACAGCCACGCCACCGGGCGTCCGGATCAGCGCCAGGCCTTCGGCGTGGGCACGTCGCTGCAACAACTCGAAGGCGTCGGACTGGCGGTCGCGGAATCCCTCAGTGACGGACTGGCGACGTGACTGATACTCCTCGCTCTCGAAGGCAGCCGCCAGTGCCGCGCGCACCTCCTGGACGAGATCTTCCATCTCCTTGCGAAAAACAGTGCCCTGGCCTGCGGGGAGCTCGATGGCAACGGGACGATGCTCCTCGGCGAAGTTGTGGACGTAACACCAGTCGGACGGCACCGGTTCTTCGCCGGCATGCGACTCGAAGTGTAGGCGGATGAGACCGCGTTTGTCCATGCCCTCCGGACCGGCTGCAAAGATGTTGAAACCCTCGCTCCTGATGCCGGTACCAAATCGAATCGCGTCCACGGCACGAGGTTGGCCGATTACCTCATTGAGATCGGCAAAGCCATTGGTGGTGTCAAAGCCTGTCCCCGAGAGATCCGTCTTCCGGTAAAGCTGTGTCGGCTGAAGGCGAGAGCGGTTGGCGGCCATAGCCGTGTGCCTCCTTCTGAAAGGAAGATGCCGTATTGGTGACCCTAGTCTAGCACAAACTCCAGCAGGTCAACGCCACGAACCTTGACCCCCGCGGGGCCAATGAGATAATGCGCAGGCAGAAGCGGGGGGCACGACCTGCAATGGGGCGCCCGGAGTTGTGCGTGTTCGAACCATACTATCAGAGGCTTCGCGAGCTCTACCACCGGGCAAATGCCTGGAGTCAGGGGGTCCTGGGCATACTCCGGATTGCTATCGAGCGATATGGAAAGTGCCAGGCTTCTCAGGCCGCGGCCGGCATGGCCTATTACGTCTTCTTCTCACTCTTCCCCCTGCTGCTCATCCTGGTCACCGTAGCAACCTACGTTCTGGATCTCAGCAGTGAGCAGGCATTCGCGCAGGCGGTTGGCTTTATCACCCAGGCCATCCCGGTTTCACAAGACCTGATCACGAGCAACTTGAAGACCGTGCTCAACCTCCGGGGCGCTGTTGGATTGGTCAGCCTGGCTGGCACGCTCTGGTCTGCCTCCGGCGCCTTCACCATTCTGGACCACAACATCAACCTGGCGTGGTCCAACAACCATCGCCGGGGCTATGTTCACAAACGGCTTGTGGCCTTCGGCATGATCGGGGTGCTGGTACTCCTGCTGATGCTCTCCCTGGCCTCCTCGGCTATCGCGAGCATTATCCCTCGGCTGGAGCTTCCGGACCCGC
>JAKJAE010000121.1:312-7622 GCA_022707665.1 Chloroflexota bacterium | reverse complement strand
TTGAGGCAGAAAGACAGATCTGTAGTCCGTGTGCTCGCCAAAGGCTTGAGACGTGACGGAGGTCAACGTGATGGACGGTCGGGATCGCGTGTTGACCGCGTTGGACGGTGGAATGCCGGACCGGGTTCCGTGCGCCCTGAGCTTCTACTACGTGAGTCTGGATGATCAGGCTCCGCCCGATTACGATTGGGAGGCCCTGATCGACGTGCAGTTCGTGCACTTGCCTCCCTCGCCTGAAGAGGAGGCGTTCAGCAGGGCGGTGCGTCCTTTTCCTTACGATACGCGCCTGGGGACATTCGAGCAGATGGCCACCTACACGCGTTGGTCCTACCGTCCCGAGACACCCCTGCATCATGTGGATGGGCTTCAGGAGCAGGTCGATGCCTTGCATGCGCGCGGCCTCGCCGCTGGTGGGAATCTGCCACATCTCGGCGGAGAGCTTTTCGAGGCTGCCTGGCGCCTGCGCGGGCTGGAAGCCTTTCTGCTGGATCTGTTAGAGCGCTCTGACTGGGCAGACTTTCTGCTGGACAGACTGACCGCACTGGCGTGCCGTAATGCCGAAGCGTTAGCGCGATCGGGCGTCGATGTCCTGGCGCTAGATGACGATGTAGGGGCCCCGGTGACCATGATGATTAGCCCAGCTCTGTGGCAACGTTTCTTCAAGCCGCGGATGGCGACCATCATTGACTGTGCCCGGGCCATCAAACCGGACCTGCGCGTGATCTTTCACAGTGACGGTGTGTACACCCCCATCCTGCCCGATCTGGTAGATATCGGGGTGAACGGTATCAACCCCCTCCAGCCTGACCATATGGATGCGGCGAAGATCCGGGCGGAGTATGGAACGCAACTGGCGTTCTGGGGCACGGTGGGCTGCCAGACGGCGTTCAGTTTCGCGAGCCCCGAAGCGATCCGGCAAGAGGTGCGGCTACGGATTGACTCGTTGGGACGTGCGGGGCTGATTCTGGCACCGGCTTACGACCTTGGCGAACCGGACATTCCATGGGCCAACGTTGCCGCTTTTCTCGAAGCCGTCCATGAGTACGGCGGTCGCGACTAGCAGCGTCTGGTCACCTGCTTGACACGGCGACACCCTGCCCTATGATGCTGTTAGCGCTAACGGTAACGCTAACAGCAACGGGCGTGGCGACGAGACAGCACGTCCCAGGAAGGGATGGCCCGGGTGTCGGAACCTGCAAGACCGCCGGATCGTATCACGATCGCTGACGTCGCACGCGAGGTGGGTGTGTCGATGATGACGGTGTCGCGTGTGATCAATGGGCGTGGCGACGTCAGTGCGGCGACGCGTCAGCGTGTGCTCGAAGCCGTCGAGCGACTGGGTTACCGACCGAGTAGCATTGCACGTGGCCTGGCGACGCGGCACACTGGCACGCTGGGCCTCGTTGTCCCCGATATCGCGAACCCATTCTTTGCCGAGGTGGCCCGAGGCGTGGAAGAGGGCGCGTACTCTCAGGGCTACAACGTCTTCCTGTGCAACACCGATGAGGACCCGGCAAGGGAGCTGGATGTCCTCGGTTCGCTGGAGGAGAAACGGGTCGACGGCGTCGTGCTGTGCAGCTCGCGTCTCAGTGACGAAGACCTTCAGATGGCTGTGGATGCCTACCCCGCCGTGGTTCTTGTGAACAGAAGGGCGGGCCAACACGTGGCGACGGTGGTCGTGGACGATGTGCTGGGCGGGCGACTTGCCACGGGCCATCTGATCGCGCGAGGTCACCGGGCTATCGGGTTCCTGTCGGGACCGCAAGGGTCCCATAGCGGGCAGGGCCGCCTGGAGGGGTATGCGATCGAGATGGCGTCTGCCCGTCTGCGGCGAGAGACCAGGTGGATCGAACCGTGTGGCCCGACTGCGGAGCAAGGGCGGCTCGCTGCGTTGCGGTTGCTGCGCGGTTCCGGTGAACTCACGGCCCTCATATGCTACAACGATCTCGTGGCGGTAGGCGCGCTTCACGCCTGCCGGGAGCTGGGACGGAACGTTCCGGGCAGCGTGGCGATTGTGGGCTTTGACGATATTCCCGTGGCAGCGCTCGTCACGCCCGCCCTGACGACGTGCCGAGTCTCCCGTCATGAGTTGGGGGCCCGGGCAGTGGGCTTGCTGTTGGAGCGCGTCCGCAGGGAGGGATATGCAGCCGGAGAGGGCGAGGGGGCGTCTACGGCTGTCGTTGCTCTGGAGCCAGAGCTTGTCGTACGGGCCAGTGCCCCCTAGCTGAAGAGACCAGGAGGTGACTATGGGAGAGCAGTGGAAGCTTGATCCTGACCGCTATTTCGACCCGGAACCGTCGCAACGTCGTGTGGCACGGGAGCTTTATGACAGTGTCGCCCGTCTTCCAATTGTGAGCCCGCATGGACACGTGGCGCCGCAGTTGTTCGCTGACGCCGACGCCGTTTTCGGGTCACCGGCCGATCTGTTCATCATCCCGGACCATTACGTTTTCCGGATGCTCTACTCGCAGGGCATTTCGCTCGACGATCTGGGCGTGCCGCGGGCCGGCGTAGGCCAGGGCAGCATTGACAGTGACTACGATGCGGAAGAGCGTGGTAGACAGATTTGGCAGGTCTTCGCGGATAACTTCTACCTGTTCCGCGGCACACCCAGTGGCGCGTGGTTGCAGCACGAGCTGATCGAAGTGTTTGGCGTGCATGAGAAGCTCGACGGCGATACTGCCCAGGCGATTTATGACCACATTGAGGCACGTCTGGCTGAGCCGGGTTTCAGGCCGCGCCAGCTCTTTGAGAGCTTCAACATCGAGGTGCTCTGCACGACCGATGCGGCCAGTGACTCGCTTGAGCACCACCGGGCGATCCAGAATTCGGGCTGGTCAGGGAAAGTGCTGCCCACATTCCGACCTGATGCTGTGGTCAACCTTGAAACCGTTGGATGGCGGGGACACCTTGACGCACTGGCCCGCGCGGTGGGCTATGAGATCGGGAGCTATGAGCGGTTGGTGCAGGCACTGGAGGAACGACGTGCCTTTTTCAAGCAGATGGGGGCCCATGCCACTGACCATGCGGCGCTGACTGCCTATACGGCGAATCTAACAGCTCCCGAGGCGGAAGCGATCTTCGCCCGCGCGCTCAGAGGGGAAGCCAGTGCAGAGGACGCTCGTCGTTTTACCGGCCATATGCTGATGGAGATGGCTCGGATGAGCATTGAAGATGGGCTGGTGATGCAGCTCCATGTGGGCTCATTCCGCAATCACAACACCACGCTTTTCGCCGCGTACGGCGCTGACAAGGGTGCCGACATCCCGATTGCGGCAGAATTCACGCGAAATCTGCACGCGTTGCTGAACGCCTATGGCAACGACCCGCGTCTGACGCTAATCCTGTTCAACCTCGACGAGGACACCTATGCGCGTGAGCTGGCACCTCTGGCAGGTCACTATCCTGCCATCAAGATCGGCCCGCCATGGTGGTTCCACGATAGTGTCAACGGCATGCGGCGCTACTTCGACCGGGTTATGGAGACGGCAGGTATCTATAACACGGCAGGTTTCAACGATGACACCAGAGCTTTTCCATCGATCCCGGCGCGTCACGACGTGTGGCGCCGGGCTGCCGCCAACTGGGTTGCAGGTCTGATCGTTCGGGGCTTGGTCGACCGCCAAGATGGCAACGACATGGTCTATGCGCTGGCCTATGGGTTGGCGAAACAGGCGTACCGACTGGACGAGGCGTAGGACCGACGTCGCCAATGGTCGCAGACACCGCGGTTACGCATCGCATTGTGGTCAACCTGCTGCTGGTGGCACTCGGCTACGGCATCAAGCGGCTTGGACTCGTCAGCCGCGATGAGGGCCGGGTGCTGAACCGGATTGTGCTCTACGTGACGCTTCCGGCGATGAACCTCAAGGCGATCAGTCAAACGGAGCTTTCGTGGAGTGTGCTGGCACTGCCGGTGCTCTTTCTGGCTGCGGGGATTGTGTCGAGCCTCGTAGGACGTTGGCAGGGAAGGCGGCTTGATCTCTCACGGCACGACCTGGGTACGTTCGTGATCTCGTTTTGCGGTGTCATGGGGTCTATGGCGTACCCGTTTGCTGAGGCTGCCTTTGGCATCGAGGGTGTTCGCACCGTCGCCATCAGCGATCTGGGCAATGCCATCGCGATCTTCGCCCTAGCGTACTATCTCTCGTTTCACTATGCCGACGGTGGGGGCTTCCAGATCCGCCAGGTTGCCAAGAGGTTGCTGGGTTTCTTTCCTCTGCACGCCTTCATCCTTGCGGTGGTGCTCAACCTCGCTGGGGTGACGCTCGGTGGGGTGCCGGGAAGTTTCATCGAGGCGTTGGCGACGCTGAACTCGCCGCTGATGCTGTTGGGCCTGGGAATCTATCTCGAGCTCGATGTATCACGTGAGGAACGCCGGGTGGTCGCCAGCCAACTCGCATCGAAGTATGCTGTTGGCGCGCTGGTGGCCGTCTTTACGCTGTTCGTCCTGCCGTTGAGCGGATCAATGCGCGCGATGGCGTTTCTGCTCCCGCTGATGCCCACGTCATTGTCGACGCTTCTCTACTCTGTGGAGCAGAATCTGAACCCGCGCCTGGCCGCGATGCTAGTCTCGCTGACGATGGTTGTGAGCCTGGTGATCACAACGGTGACGGTGCTGGGGTTCCGCCACGCTTTCTAGTGTCCGTGCACGGGCAAGGAGGTTACCATGTTCGAGCAATGTCGAGGGACGATAGGGTTGCGGCAGGTCTACCCTCGTTCGGTGGTGGAGGAAAGGTCCCCTGGGGGTATCGCGACGATGTACTCGCTGGCGCGCCTCGGCACTGAGGAAAAGGTGCTCTGCGTACGAGGTGATGCCGAGGGTTTCGAGGGCGAACCCGTCGACAGCGACGGTGACAGCATTATGGTGTGTCCTCTGACGGCGTCGAATGCCTGTGAGCTCCGCGCGCGGTTGGCCTGGTTGCGGCCCGTGCCCCTTGGTCTGCAGACGTCGGCCGGGTGCGGAGATCGCCTGGGATATGCGACGCCTGGCCACATTCGTGCCGTACGCACCGTGGGAGGAATCGCCCCAATCCTGGCCCAGCAGTCCATGCGTGAGAACGCCCGGACCGGGCGCACACCGCAGGAGGTGATGGACGATGCGATGTGGGGTGTGTTCGAGGAGGGATGGCGCGATCCCTGGGGAGCCGACGCCGACCATCTGAAGACGACGGCTGACATCGACCTGTGCGTTGCGGCTGGCTACACCTTCTACACGATCGATCCGGGCGACCACGTCGACAACGCTGCACATACCGACGAGCTTGCAGTCCTGCGCGAGAAGTTCAACGTGCTGCCGTGGCAGCAATTGCAGGACTATCCGGACGCTATGCGTGCGCGCTACCTCTCGTCATGGGCGAGGGCCGGCGCCACGGGCGAAGCACTTGGCCTGGTCTTTGATGAGGTGTCATTGCTTCGTGCTGCCTGCAAGTATGGAGAGGCACTCGACCACACGGCGACTATGTATAAGCACCTGGTCGCAGCCAAGGGCGGAGAGCCTTTTGAGCTGGAGGTCTCTGTGGATGAGACAGAGACCCCGACGTCCCCGCTGGAACATGCTTTTATTGCCAGCGAACTGTCACGCCTTGGGGTCGTGTGGGTGAGCCTGGCCCCCAGGTACGTTGGTAAGTTCGAGAAGGGCGTTGACTATATCGGCGATCTCGCAACTTTCGACGCAGAGTTCGCTCGTCACGCCGAGATTGCCAGGACTATGGGCCCGTATAAGCTGAGCATCCACTCGGGCTCCGACAAGTTTAGCATATACCCATCTATGGCGAAACATACCCGTCGGGTGGCGCACCTGAAGACGGCGGGCACGAGTTACCTCGAGGCACTCCGCGCCGTGGCAAAGTCAGATCCCACGCTGTTTCGCGAGATCCTAACGCTGGCCAGGGCGCGGTACGGCGAGGACCGGGCGTCCTACCACGTCTCGGCGGACGTGACGAAGGTGCCCGATCAGGGTGAGCTGACCGATGATGCCTTGCCAGGGGTGCTCGATCTCTTTGATGGGCGGGAGGTGCTGCACGTCACCTTCGGTTCAGTTCTTGCGATATATGGGGACCGGCTCAGGGCTGTGCTCGATACGAACGAGGAGGTGTACTACGATGTCTTGAAGGCGCACTTCGTTCGTCATCTGATGCCATTTGCAGGGTTATGAAGGATAAGCGAGGAGAGACAATGGACAGGAGCTATCTGGAGCAGCTTTTTGGTTTGCAGGGCAAGGTTGCGGTTCTCACCGGTGGTGGGGGTGTGTTGGTCAGCGCCATGGGCCGGGCGCTGGCAAAGGTGGGCGTCAAGGTTGCCATTCTGGACATTGCCCTTCCCGCCGCGGAGCGGGTTGTCGGTGAGATTAGAGAAGCAGGCGGTGAAGCCATCGCGGTGGGCTGTAACGTTCTGGACAAGGGGAGCCTCCAGGCAGCAGCCGACGCTGTGATCGTTGCATTTGGCCAGGTCGACATCCTCGTCAACGGCGCCGGCGGCAACAAGAAGGAGGCGACGACGGCACCGGACTTGGCTTTCTTCGATCTGCCAGCGGATGCCGTGAACTGGGTGTTCAACCTCAATTTCATCGGGACGTTGCTGCCGTGTCAGGTGTTTGGGAAGATGATGGCTGATAAGGGGAGCGGCGTGATTCTGAACGTCTCGTCGATGAATGCCTTCCGCCCGTTGACACGGATTCCCGCTTACTCGGCCGCAAAGGCTGCGGTGAGCAACTTCACTCAGTGGCTTGCGGTGCATATCAACCAGGAGTATTCTCCTCACATCCGGGTCAACGCCCTGGCACCCGGATTCTACCTGACCGAGCAGAATCGCTTCCTCTTGACGGATGCGGCGACAGGCGACCTCACCCCGCGGGGTCAGTTGATCATCCAGCATACGCCGATGGGGCGTTTCGGGGACCCCGAGGACCTGATCAGTACGACGCTGTGGCTGCTTTCCGACGGGGCAAGCTTCATCACCGGGATCGTGGTTCCGGTCGATGGTGGGTTCAGCGCGTTCAGCGGCGTGTAGTGGCCTGGGGTGCAGCTTGGCCAAGAGGGCTGTGGTATGTATGACAACGGACACACACACCATAAGCGCATCGTCGTAAAGGTTGGTACGAGCGTACTAACCGAGGGAACGCGGCGGCTTAGCCCGCCGCGGATGGTGGATCTGGCGCGACAGTGTGCCGGACTGCAGCGGGCGGGACACGAGGTAGTCCTGTGCACATCGGGGGCGATTGCCGCCGGTCGGGAGCGGCTTGGCTACCCGGAGCTGACGCCAACGGTCGCCACAAAACAGATGCTGGCTGCAGTGGGACAGAGCCGCCT
>JAKJAE010000121.1:0-292 GCA_022707665.1 Chloroflexota bacterium | reverse complement strand
ACGTGGGTCAGCTTCTCCTGACGCACGGCGACGTCGCGAGCCGGAACCGTTTCCTCAACGCCCAGGACGCCCTGCACACGCTGATCGAAAACAAGATCATCCCGATCATCAATGAGAACGACGCCGTCGCCACCGATGAGATCAAAATCGGTGACAACGATAATCTCTCCGCGCTTGTCGCGGTGCTGGCAGACGCTGACCTGCTGGTCCTGCTGACGGACCAGCCCGGGCTCTTCACGGCAGATCCACGACGTGACCCTAGTGCCCAGTTGATCGCTGAGGTGGCTGTGAT
>JAKJAE010000120.1 GCA_022707665.1 Chloroflexota bacterium | reverse complement strand
AGGCCGGCTCCGCCCTATCACTGCCGGATCCGCCGGTGTTTCTCAGTGACAGCTATACTATACACTGGACTTGTGGTTTGTCACCGTCCTGCAACCCACCAACTGGTCTCGCTGGTGAAGTTGTGACAGGTGCCACGTCGAGTAAGCTTGCGAGGTGAACGGGTGACTCACAGGAGGTATGGCTATGAAGATTGCTCTGAGTCTTGGTAGGTCGGCCCGCGAGATGCAGTTTGCCCGACAACTGGGTCTGAAATACGTGGTCAGTGCGCTTCCGGCCAACCCCAAGGGCCATCTCGAACTGGACGACTTGCTGAGGGCGCGCGACGAGTTCGCCGGTTACGGTCTTTCCTTTGACGTGATCGAGAACCTGCCGACGCCGCACTACTACAAGGCGATGTTCGGGCTGCCGGGACGCGATGAGCAGATCGCGAACGTTCGGACGACGATCCGGAATATGGGGAAAGCCGGCATATCGGTTCTGCAGTACCAGTGGATGCTTCTTGGGGGACTACGCACCGAGTACTGTCCTGTGGGGCGGGGTGGGGCACGTGTCTCACGGTTCGACTGGGACGTGGCCCTGCGTTCTCCGATCGCTGCCCTTGACTGGCGTCCCGGCCCCGAGGGCCTGATCCACACGCCCGACCGTGCCCTGAGCGCAGAGCAGGTCTGGGATAACCTGACGTACTTCCTCAAGGGGATCATCCCTGCGGCAGAGGAAGCCGGCGTCAAGGTGGCCGCGCATCCGGATGATGCTCCCATCCCATCGTTCATGGGGGTGGCACGGATCCTGGCCAGCCTCGCAGGGTTGCAGCGTCTGATCGACACGGTCCCGAGTCCGTGCAATGGCCTGGGATTCTGCCAGGGCACGGTGGCCAGCATGGCCGGCGTCGACATGATCGAAGCCATCCACCGTTTTGGCCGTCAGAACAGGATCTTCTTTGCTCACTTCCGCAATCCACGTGGCCAGGTTCCTGTTTTCGAGGAGGTGTTCCCGGATGAGGGGGATTCGGACATGGTGGCGGCGGTGCGGGCCTATCGCGACGTGGGCTTCGATGGGGTGATCCGAGTCGATCACGCACCTGCTGTTGAGGGCGACACATACGGTGAGCGCACATTCGCCTACCAGGTGGGGTATTTCAAGGGTCTGGTCGATGCCATCGAGGCGCTGGACGCCGAAGGAGCCAACTGACATGCATCTCACACTGACGCTTGACCCGTTCGTGGATGCGGATCTTCTCTATGCGCAGCAGTTGGGCGTGGACCAGGTCATTGGTGACCTATCCCGTTGGGATCTAGAGACGTTGGGTGCTGCCCGGAATCGGGTGGAGCAGGCCGGTCTGACGCTGTGCGGCCTCGGCAGTCTGCCGGCGTCGCTTGTGGCGATGGCTATCAGCGGGCAGCCGCAGGCAGATGGGGCGGCAGAGCAAGTCGGTCGGATAATCGCCGATATGGGCAGAGCGGGCATCTCCTCCGTTGGGTACCGCTGGCCATTGCTGGACACGGATGATCGTTTGGGCACCACACAGGGGCGCGGCGGGGTTATCAGCACCATCCATCGCGTAGAAGATGCCAGGCACGGGGCCGCAGAAACGGGCCGTGAGGCGCTGTGGCAGGCGTTGTCACGCTTTCTGCGCTACGTCGTGCCGGCTGCCCAGTCTGCCGGCGTGAGCCTGATCTGCCGGACCGATGTCGCCCTGGGTGCCCTCCCTGGAGAGAAGCGTATTCTTGACACGGTGGACGAGCTCGATCGCCTGTTGGATACCGCGGCGGGCCCTGCCCCTGGCCTGGATCTGGATTTCGGGTTCGTCACAGCCGTGCTAGGTATGCCGGTCGAAGGAGCGATACGCCACTTCGGCTCCCGGGGAGCCCTCGCTGCTGTCCGGGTCAGTCACCTGCGCGTTGCGGATGGCTGCGCACAGGACTACTTCGTGGACGAAGACAGCAAGGCAGTGGTGAGGGCGCTGAGGGCGTGCCGTGAGGTGGGTTTCGAGGGAGCGTTGTGCCCGGTCGCGGCACCGGGCATGACCGATGACTCGGTCTGGCGGCACAAGGGCTATGCCTTCGGTGTCGGCTACCTGCGGGGTCTGCTTCAGGTGATCGGGTAGACCGCGCTGCGTTGTGCAGCGCATCATCCCGGTGCCAAGGGCTTGGCTAGGTCAGGTCGAGATACCACACCAACATCACCTCGTGTCCGACTGCCGGGTGACCGGCATAGGCATAGCGGTTGATCTCGCCCAGCCTGGCGCCCTGGCTGTGGTAGAAGCGGCACGCTGGCACGTTGACGTTCTGAGTCTCGATCTTCATCTGCGTGCAGCCGCGCTCCCGGCACCATGCGGCTGCGCGCCAGAACAGGGCGCGCCCGATCCCCTGACCGCGTCGATCGGGACTCACGCGGATATCCCAGAGAACACCCAGGTCATGGCGCTGGACGAGCATCGTAACGGCGGGCGAGTCGTAGGCGATCGCAGCGGCGCCCACGGCCCGATCGCCGTCGGTCGCCAGGAGGAAGCCCCAGTTGCTTACATCGAACTCGTGAGGCCAGTCCTGCGGTCGCCCCTCTCCGTACGCGTCGTAGTCCTTGAGGTAGGGCGGGACTACAGGCTCCTCGTGCAGCGCGATGCCCCCGAGACCGCCGTCTATCAGGTGTGGCTGCAGGGCCGTCTGGACGGCAAAGGCGATCGGCACCGTGGCGTAGCGGTCCAGCGCCGCCGGACCGATCTCGAGGATCTCAGTGGCCATCGTCGCTTCCGCCTTGGGCCCATTCTGATGCCAGCAGGCCGAACGCGATCTCGTCCCAACGCTTCCCGCCGCGGTAGATCGACTGGCGGCGTATCCCCTCGCGGCGGAATCGACACGCCTCACGCAAGCGCTGCGCCCCGAGGTTATAGGCTGCAGTGCGTGCCTCGATCCGGGCCAGGTCCAGCTCTGCGAAGCCGTAATGCAGGATGATCCGGACCGCGTCGGACGCATAGCCCTTGCCCCGGTCTGAACGCCGGCTGATGCCGATACCAAGGCTTGCAACGCGGTCGCGCCAGTTGATGTCGGCAAGCTGGATATCGCCGACCAGGCGCCCGTCGAAGGTGAAGATGCCCAGATAGACCTGTTCGCGACCCTGTCGAGCCTGCATCTCGTCGAACCAACGGTCCGCGCCTTCGATGGAGAGGCCTGGATTCAGAGGCTCGGTCGGCAACGGCTCAACGGGCTCGTAGGCATCCCAGAGCTCGCGACAATGCGCCCGTTCCAGGGTACGAAGGGCAACCTTCTTGCCGCGGAGCTCGATCATGCTTGCCCAAGATCCTGAACCAGCGCCACCGTCTCGTCGATCAGGGCACATACCTGGCGATACTGCTCCTCCAGGGCGCCGTCGCCAGTGCCCGGATAGAGCACGGTGTGGACGCGCTCCACGAAGCCGACAGGAACGTGCTCGAAGTGCTCGACGAACACCAGGTTGTTTCCATCTCCGGCATAGTAGGTCTCGTTGAGGGCAAAGAGGATCTGGATCAGGTCGTGAACGAGACGGGCCGTCAACGACGCCAGAAAGACCACGTCGCCGCGCTCTACCTTGTGTTGGTAGTGGTAATCGTTGCGCCAGTAGCGAACGGACTTGAGGTGCTTGTCCAGGATCGCCTGCTTGAGCTGCGGCGGGTAGGGCGAAAGCCGCGAGTGCCACCTGGCGATGATCCCATCGGGGTCATCGATGATCATCTGGTTGTAGACATCGGTCAGGACGTGATAGCCCCAGATCGTCCAGACGAGGTCAACGCGCGGCAGGGTGCCGCTCAGCCAGGCATCAACCTGGGCGTCGATCTCCTGGACCGTACGAACCCAGCAGCCATCGATGGTGACGCCGTGCGCAGCCCAGCGGTCGATGGCTGCCTGCAAGCGCGCATGCGCCTCCTGATAGGCCTCCTTGGGTGCTAACCGGCGCTCGCAGAAGAGGCGGAAATCGAGGTCCGAGATCTTGTCAAAGGTCCCCTTACCATAGGATCCGCCGATGGACACGGCACAGGCGCCCTCGCCGAGGGCGCGACAGAGTGGCAGAAGCTCATCGATGACGGGGCATACTTCAGGTGGAAACTGCATGCGCTTGTCTCCTGGGGTGGCACTAGGGCTGAAACACTTTGGGTTGGTCACGACGGATTCAGGCTCGTGACCACGTCGGCCACAAGCCTGAATCCGCAGAGCCTGATCTCCGAATTCGGCGGGTTCCAGTCCTGAGACTGCTCGGATCGTGCTGCCGTTCTAGGCCAACGCCTCCAGCTTGCGCGCGACGAGCACCGCTTCGGTATCTTCTGCAGGCGTGTTCGACATGCCCTGCGCGATGGCTCCTATGCGTGTGCACTCGGCGATGGCGCGGCCCACATCGAGGGGGCGGGGCGCATCACCCGCGAGGCGGGTGATGTTCCCGCGGTAGATCTTGGTGAGCACCTCATCGGGCAGGGCGAGGCCGTGGACGATACCATCCTCGGGCTGCCCCAGGAGGAAGTCGGCGCCCTTGGGGACGCGGAAGGTGTCCTCTGACTCGAGCCAGCGGAAGACAATCCCGGCACGGAAAATAGCTTCCTCGATGGTGTTCCTGCTCATGATGTCGGTGCCGAACACGATCCGGTCGGCATACTTGAGGAAGAAGGCGCGCGTGGCGTCCGGGTTGCGCGACATGTTGTAGAGCATCTCGACGCCCGGCGTCAGGTCGAAGTGCACGGTGGGGTGGGCGTCGAAGAATCGCGCCGCGCGCGGCAGGTCCGCGGAGAGGAAATAGAAATGCGCGAACACGATGCGCAGCTTCGGGTGGCGGGCGAGCACCTCGTCCACTTCGGCGTAGAGCTGTTCCTTCTTGACGTCGTTCGGGCCATAGCCCCAGCCCTGCTTGCGTGCCCACGCCGGGAGGAGCTCGGGATTCCAGAACTCCTCGGGGTCGTTGACGTGCCAGACGATCGGCGTACCGAGCTCCTCGACGCGCGCCCAGTAGTCGGCGAAGTAGGGGTCTGTCACGGGGATGTCCATCATCTGGCGTGACGTCGGCTTGCCTTCAATCATCTTGATGCCGTCGCAGCCCATCGCGACGAAACCCTCGAGCTGCTCGACGAGGCTGGGGGTTCGCACGCGTCCTTCCGAGAGCTTCTCGCCGTGGTTGAGACCGGCGAAGACGTAGAACCGGTCGGGGTGCCTGGCTTTCATATAGAGCGACTGTGGCAGGCCCGATCCGTTCGCGGGATTCTGGATCGACACCAACACAGTCTTGTCGACACCAATGGCCTTCTGGATGTCCAGAGCAACGGCTTCCTCGGCGCTGGGCCCCATATGGACGTGCGCATCCACGATGTCGGTCATCTTTGACTGCCATGCGTTCATGTTTGGCTCCTTGAACTTGGTCTGAGACAGGGACGTGGAAGGCGCCCCTCTGCGCACAGTCTACAGTGAAATGGGAAGGCAAACAAGGCGTGCTGGCAGGCGGGGGTGCGCGCCTTTAGTGCGGCAGGTACTCCTCCCGCACGGGAGAGAAGACCTCCACGATAACGGAGTCTTCCAGCACGCGCACACCGTGACGCTCGTTGCCCGGGAAGCACCAGGCGTCGCCCGGGGTCACGTCGACCTCGGCGCCGTTCTGGGTCACGAAGATGACGTGGCCGCTGATGAGGTGCCCTGTCTGCTCGTGGGGATGGGCGTGCATGGGAATCCCGCTGCCGCTCGCGAGCTCGAACCGCACCAGCAATGTCTTCTCGCCGTGAACCAGGGGCTGCATCCGAATGCCTGGGAGCAACTCCCGGTAGCCCTCTGCCGTGCTTTTCTGGATCATGTTTCCTCCTCAGGGATACGCGCAGGACGCCCCCTCCTATGGTTGCGTCCGTGCGGTTCTGGGCTACAGTCTCGCCCATGTCATTCTACACACAGTTCGCGGATACGTATGAGTCCATCTTCCCGTTCTCAGCGTCGATCGATGCCTTTCTGCGCCGCTATCTGCCCGCGCCCGGCGCTCGCGTGCTGGATGTCGGATGCGGGACGGGTCACTTCGCCGGACCCCTCGCGGCCGATGGCTATGATGTGCTGGCCGTTGACCTCGACCCCGCGATGATCGCGTATGCACAAGCTCACTATCCCGGCGCCGACTTCCGCGTGCTGGACATGCGCGATGTCGGCAGTCTGGAGAAGGGCTTTGACACGGTGATATGCATCGGCAACACGGCGGCACACCTGACGCAGGGAGAGTTTGGCCATTTCGTCGAGGCCGTCAATGGCGTACGCAGGCCCGGCGCATCCTGGATCCTCCAGGTGATGAACTGGGACTACGTTGTCACACAGGAGAGCGTGACCTTCCCGGTGATCGAGGGGGAGGGTGGGGCAACGTTCTATCGTACCTATCGCGACATTTCTTCAGCTCGGGTCACCTTCGCCACCCGGCTCGAAGTGGGCGGCCGGGTTGTGTTCGAGGACGCCGTGCCCCTCTATCCACTGTTGTCGGACGAGATCATCCGGCTGCATCACGCACAGGGATTCGAGCTGATCGAGCACGTGGGCAGCTACGGCGGCGCAGCCTTCGATCCGGGCTCCTTCTCGGCGAATATCTTCGTGTTTCGATAGGTCCACGATGTCCCGAGGTGACGGCATGCCGGTGCATCCGGCGATCCAGCGGCGCAAGCCACTGACGGCCCGCGTCGGCGTTCTTGGCGTGGGCCTCGACATCTATTGGTCGCAGTTCCCCGGGCTTCTGGAGACCCTGCTCAGCTATCTCGATACGTTCGAGCAGAAGGTCCAGGCCTGGAATGTGGAAACGACCAACTTCGGCATGGTCGACAACGCGACAGCCGCGTATGCGCTGCTGCCGCGCCTGAAGGGCGCACACCTCGACCTGGTGTTCGTCGACATGCTCACGTATGCGACATCGGCGACGTTCGGGATCCTCATTCGCGAGCTAGACGTGCCGGTGGTGCTGGTGGCGCTGCAGCCACTCTCGCGGCTGGACTACGCCCACGCTACGATTCGTATGCAGCTCGAGAACGACAACATCTGTTCTTTGCCGGAGTTCGCGGGCGTTGCTGTCCGGATGGGCAAGCCGGTGCCGCCGATGATCATTGGCACGCTGCAAGGTGACGGTCGGGCGGAGGCCGAGGTCGGGCGATGGTGCCGGATCGCGAGGGTGCTGCACGACCTGAAGGGCGCGCGCATCGGGCACTTTGGCCATCCTATCGAGGCGATGCTCGACATGCATACCGACCAGACGGCGCTCACGGCCGCTTTCGGGTTGCATGTCGTGCAGACGGAGCTCGATGACCTGGTGCGGCTCGCGCGTCGGGTGGCGCCGGACGAGATTTCGGCCAAGGAGACGGAGATCCTGGCGTTGTTCGATACGCCTGACCCCGGATCTGACCCACTCACACAGAAACTCACAGCTGCCGACCTGGGCAATGCTGCACGGATGGCGGTGGCCCTGGACCGGTTCGTGACGCTTCATGCCCTGGACGGCCTGGCCTACTACGCCAAAGGCGAGCCCGGCTCAGAGCATGAGCGGGTTGCAGCAAACCTCATTGTGGGAAACTCGCTGCTGATTGCGTCTGGTTTTCCGATGTGCGGCGAATCCGATCTGAAGACCTGCATCGCGATGTTGATCATGGATCGCCTGGAGATCGGCGGG
>JAKJAE010000011.1:11682-20165 GCA_022707665.1 Chloroflexota bacterium | reverse complement strand
TCTGAAGGGCATCCCGGATAGGGTTCGGATTGGGGGTTTGGTGTGTGACCGTGATCTCCATGCGGGTGATTTTCACTGGTGGCCTCCTTGGGTTGAGCGTGCTGCCATTGTAGCTCTATCACCCCAACACAGAAGGGCCGGTAGCACTGGCTACCGGCCCTTGCAAATTCGGAGCAGCGTCTACCTGATCTCGTAGACGACCTGGACGTTCACCGAGACCGAGAAGGAGCCTGCGGTGACGGTGGGCGCTGCTGCGTCCATCGCCATTCCCCCGCCACCCATCCCAACGGCTGCGCGCTCTGCATACACCGGGTAATCGCCGCCACCCTCAGTGACGAGGATGGGCTTGCCCAGCGAGACGCCAAGCTGCTCTGCGATATGCTGCGCACGCGCCTTTGCATCGGCCAGAGCCGCCGCGCGCGCCTGCTCGACCAGCGAACCCGAGTCCTCGACGGTGAAGTTCACACCCGAAACGGCGTTAGCACCTGCGTTCACGATGCCAGAGAGCATCTCACCGACCGACGCGATCTTGTCCGTCGTCACCTGGACCTGGTGGGACAGGTGGTAGATGATCTCGTCGGTGGGGCGCCCGGTCTCGGGATTGTAGACAGTCTCGATCCACAGGCTGTAGTTCGTCGTTCGTGTCTTGTCCTCAGCAATGCCGAAGCTGGTTGCGGCTGCCATAGCGGCTTCCATCTTCTCGGCCGCCTCTGCGACGAGCGCGTCAGGGTTCTGACCCTGGAGTTCGACACCAAAGATCACCTGAGCAACCTGCGGATCGGCGCTCGCGACCCCGGTTCCGGAGACGACGATGCCTTCCTGTGCCCCTGTGTTGTAGATAACCGAGCCGCCTCCGGCCAGTGCGGATGCATCACGCGCAGCCAGAGTAGGCAGGGGATTGAGCGAACCGCACGAGCTCAGTATGGCTGCCAGAGCCATGACAGACAATGCAACGATGGGCAAACGTAGTTTCTTCATTCTGATCCTCCATCAGGCTTCGATATGCTTCCCTGAGACGGAATCTGCTCCGCCGGAAAGCTCGTGTTTGGATGGGTCATCCACCCGTCACGATCTAATGACGTAGGCCGGTGCAAAGAAGTTCCAGGGGCAGCCCTGCGTCAATCGTCAGAGAGGCCCTTGTTGCGCAGGGCCGTCCTTGTATCGAAGGGTAGGAAAGGTACAATCTGGACCTGGGTGCCTGCCCGGTTGTGGCTGGGTGGCCGTCTTGTGGCTCAGTGATAGGGAGGGGACATGCACGTTAGGCGAAATGTGGTTCTGCTTCTGGTCTGGGGCGTGATCGCCGTGCTCTTTGGTGTCCTGGATGCTCAGGGCGTGGGCCTTGCGACGATGCCAAGCGGTGCCACGTTGGCCAAGGGGTTGATGATTCTTTGTGCCATCCTTGCCGGTTACCAGGTGGGGGTGCTGACGATCAAGGGAGGCGTTCACGTTCGCCGTGGCGCGGCGGGCGAGATCACGATGTTGTCCGGCGTTCTCAGGCTGGTTGCAGGCATTGCGGTCATCGCCGTGTTCCTGGCGCTCTTTGGGCAGTTGCAGACGGTGGGGACGGCGCTGGGCGCGTTCAGTGGTCTGCTCCTTGGTTGGTCGCTGCAGGCGCCGGTCAGCGGTATGGCGGCGTGGGTCATGATCTCGCTCAAGCGTCCCTTCCGTGTTGGCGACCGGATCCAGTTGCCTTCGTTAGGGCTGGTTGGCGACGTGGTCAACCTGGGACCTATGTACACAGAGCTCAACCAGGTGGGTGGCGCCGTCGGCAGCGAGGAAGCTGTAGGCCGGCCTATTTTGATCCCCAATGCTATGCTCTTCAGCAATGTGGTGATCAACTACACTGCGCGCCAGGATGCCGCGTTCATCCTCGATGAAGTCGTTATCCGCATCACCTACGACACGAACTGGGACGTCGCGGAAGATATCCTATTGTCGGCTGCTCACGAGGTCACTGCAGACATCATCCGCCAGACAGGGCAGGAGCCTTACGTCCGCGCGGATATGTATGACTATGGAATCTATATGCGGCTCCGCTACATGACCAGTGCAACAGACCGCCCACGGATCACGTACCAGATCATCCGCCGCATCTTCCAGGGTTTCCAGAACAACGCGCAGGTCGACTTTGCCATTCCCTACATCTACTCTTTCCGCAAGGGGGTTCAGGCATCGGCCCGCTTTGACGAAGCTGAGCAGACAAAGCCGACGATCGATCTGCCCCTGAGCGACATTGTCTTTGACGAGGAGGGAAAGGCTTACCTGCTTGCCAACGATTCGGAGATCGATGAGCTGGCTGAGGGCATCAAGGCCGAAGGGCTCATCCAGCCTGTGGTTGTCGCGCGAACGTCTGGCGGCGCTTACCGTGTCGTGGCCGGACACCTGCGCGTGGCAGCCTGCAAGCGTCTTGGCTGGCGGTCGGTGCCGGCGATTGTTCGGGAGTCTCCCAGCGGGATTGGCAGTGATGGCTGATTGTCGCTGCGCGATCTTGCGCTATAATTAGGTAGTTGGGGCGTGGCCAAGTGGCAAGGCGACGGACTTTGAATCCGTTTATCGCACGTTCGAATCGTGCCGCCCCAGCCTGGCGGCCCGGGCACCTGCCCGGGCCGCTGTGTTTTGGGTCGGTTTGTCACACGACTGTCTTTACATTCAGGTGACAAGGGGTATCATGGTTTGTACATCGTTATCCGGACACGCTGGCATCTCCAACAGGGGATGCCAGTATCCTTGGATGGGCATTGATTCCCATCCACCATCGCAGCAATAGGGAGGAGATTTGAGCGCGTCGGGCATCGTTTTCAACATCCAACGCTTCTCGGTCCACGACGGACCCGGCATTCGGACGACAGTCTTCCTGAAGGGCTGTTCTCTTCACTGCTTCTGGTGTCACAATCCCGAGGGGATTAGCCCCAAACGGGAGATCCAATTCTACCCGGAGCGCTGCATCGGCTGCGGCGCGTGCCTTGAGGCGTGTGAGCACGGGGCGCACATTATGGAGGATGGCGTTCACGTCTACGTGCGCGATAAATGCGTGCTCTGTGGCAAATGTACCGACAGCTGTTTCTCGGGTGCACTGGAGATGACCGGTGACGAGGTCACCGTCGACGATGTGATGCAAGAGGTCCTGGCGGACCGGACGTTCTATCAGAATTCCGGCGGCGGGATGACGCTCTCCGGCGGTGAGCCGTTGTTGCAGAAGGCGTTCTCAAAGGCGCTGCTCGAACGGGCCAAAGCTGAAGGCGTGCACACGGCTATTGAGACGTGCGGTAACTACCGCTGGTCGGACCTTGAAGAGCTTTTGCCTTGCATCGATATGGTCATGATGGACCTCAAACATATGGACCCGGAGATCCATCGCAAGGCTGTGGGTGCCTCCAATGAGCGCATACTCGTCATTGCCGAGCAATTGATGTACACAGACAAACCTGTCTGGTTCCGCACGCCGGTGATTCCGACGGTCAATGACACGCCTGAGGCCATTGGCGCCATTGCGGCCTTTGTCCGCCGCCTGACCGATATCCGGGAGGCCCAGGGCAATGGCGCGCCGCCGCCGATGTTGGAGCTGCTGCGCTTCCATCGCCTGGCCGGCGACAAGTATCGCAGTCTGGGTCTTGACTACAAAGCCGCCACGCTGGAGGCTCCCAGCCTCGCCTATATGGATGAGCTTCGGGATCTTGCTCGAAGCCACGGCATCGTCGTCAAGGGTTCCTGAGACTTGTCACACGGGGGGCGGCTCTGCAAGCCGCCCCTAGCCTTTCCTGAGGAACGCGGCCACATCCGCGAACTCCGTTGTGTGGCACCCTTCGGGTAGCGACCGGATAATCTGTTGCCCGTAGCGCTTGTGCAGAACCCGTCCGTCGAGCAGCGCGATGACACCTCGATCAGTTTCGGAACGGATCAGCCGCCCGGCCCCTTGCCGTAGATTGAGGATCGCAGATCCGAGCTGGAGCTCGTCGAAGGGATTGCCGCCGCGGGCGCGAACCTGCGCTTCTTGGCGCTGTATCACAGGATCATCGTGTGGGATGAACGGGATCTTGTCGAGGATCACCAGGGCCAGCGCGTCGCCTGGGATATCCAGTCCTTCCCAGAAGCCACGTGTCGCAAACAAAACAGCGTTGCCATCCTGCTGGAAGCGTGATACGAGGTCTGGCTGGGGATAGTCGCCCTGAAGATAGCAGGGATACTGTGCACGCAGGACCGGCGCCAGCGTGTCGTAGAGCTGGATCATCCGCTGACGACTGGTGCACAGCACCAGGGCTCGTCCACGGCTTGTTTCGATCAGACGACCGACCTCCTCGGTGAGCTGCTGCACATAATCGTTGGCGAACGACTGCGCCCGTTCGTCATAGACGGGCATCAGCGTACGCGGCGTGTAGAGCAACATCTGCCGGCGGTAGTCGAAGGGCCCCGGAATCGCCTTTGACAGGACCGATGGTCCCTCTCCTGCCAATCCCACCGGCCCCTCGTCATTCGACGGAAGCCCGATCTGGCGCTTGAACCATCCCAGGTCATTGTTGACGCTGAGGGTGGCGCTGGTGCAGATCACGCGCGGCCAGACGTCGAAGAGCATACGCTGCAGCGGGTTGGTCACCTCCAGCGGGCGGTAGAGCGCCTGAAAGGTCCCCTCGGTGCCAGTCAACGGCTCATCGGTCACTTCACACAGCCGGATGTGCGTCTCCGGCTCCGGAAGCGAGAGCGCCCGGACCGTCGCCGCGATCTCCTCGACCTGCATCACGGCTGTCTCGCGGTCGCCGTCATCCATCTGCGGAGCGTTGATGATCGCGCGCTGAATCCGGTTCAGGGTATCCCACAGCCCCAAGCCCGCTTGCAGCTCGCCCTCCAATGCCCAGCGCGGGGGGCGTCCGTGGGAGCCAGGGCGCCCGGGTCGGAGGCGTTCCATAGCACCGAAGAAGTCATCGTAACCCGAGCGCGCTTCGACGAGGAGATCGCTGTCTGAGATACCTCCGCGAACTGCTGGGTTGTTCAACAGGCTCCAGAACAGGTCCTGGCCCAGCGCCATGGTCAGTGCCTCGGTGGCGTAGCGTGGCAACTGGTGGGCTTCATCGATGATGAGCACGGGGCGGACCGAGAAGATGTGGTTCTCGGCAAGCAGGGTGTTATGGCAGAGTAGGGCATGATTGGTCACCACCAGGTCGGCTGCTGCCGCCTCGCGCCTGGCGGCTTCGTGGAAGCACTCGTCGAAATGTGGGCAACGACGCCCCTGACATTCGCGTCCCCCCACCGTGAGCCGCGCAGCGACCTCTGATGGAAGGCCCATCATCTCTACATCACCTGAGGGCGCTGTTTCGAGTCCTTCCTGCACGAGTTTGAGCATTGCCGTCTGGTTGGGCGCGCCCACCTGTTGCTGGAGTCGGTCCAGACGCAACCTGCAGAGGTAGTTGCTTCGTCCTTTGAGGAGCGCTGCCTTGGCCGGGCGAGGAGCGAGCTGCTGGAGCTTGGGAATGTCCTTCTCCCAGAGCTGGTTCATCAACCCTTTGTTCGAGGTGCTGACCACAGCCTGAGCTCCAGACCAGAGTACCGGAATCAGGTACGCGAAGGATTTGCCAATGCCTGTGCCAGCCTCGAGCACCGCATGGCGGCGACCCTGAAGTGCATCGCGGACCAGGTCCGCCATCTGTGTCTGACCTTCACGGGCGCGATACCGATTTCCCAACAACGCTGCCAACGGCCCGCCGGGTGCAAAGATGCCCCGAATGGGCGGGCAGATGATAGGCTGTGTCGTGACATCATCTCTGTCGCTGCCGTCACCTGGTCTGCGTTCTCGGACTGCATAGACGCCTTCCGATTCCCTTATGTTGTTCGTTGGCTCGGGCGGAAGGGCCCTGGGCGTCGGTGCGTTGGCCTGCGTCAGGACATGGCCGCCGACGACAACTGCCGGCTCGGTGTTGGCCGGTGCGTCTGACTCTGACACGGCGCGAGGTTGGGGCGCGAGGGGGCCCTGCATCGCGTCGAGCAACGCCCTGGCTCGCGGCTCTCCGAGCTCGTGGGCGCGCATCAACGCCCTGGCTGCTTCATCCCATTGGTGGCGCTGGCGATAGCAGAGCCCCAGTTGGTAATGGGCATTTGCACAGTTGGGATCGAGCTTCAGGATCTCCCGGTAGACGGCAATGGCGCCGTCCAGGTTGCCCTGCAACAGCAGTTTGAAGGCGCGGCGTTCCTGGGCCCGGACGGCGATCTCGGTCACATTCGCGTTCAACCATCCCGACATACTCGGTCCCTTTCACACTGCGAAAATCGAGTACCCGCGCCTCCGTGGGCCTTTTCATTGGCGGGTCCCGCTCGTTTGTGAACAGCATTCCCCATTATATAGTGCGTATGTTCTATTGGCAAGCTCCGTGAGCTGAGGATATACTCGTAGCCTATGCTACTCTACTCCCGCTTTGGACTGGAGGCCAGATATGCCCGAGTACGTCGTTCCTCCGACCCGTCAATGTGATCAGGTCGATGACTACCACGGAACCCTTGTCGCTGATCCCTATCGTTGGCTCGAGGATCTGAACAGCCCCGAAACCCGAGCCTGGATTGAGGCCCAGAATGACGTCACCTTTGGGTATCTGGGACGGCTCCCCACGCAAGAGGCCATCCGGGAGCGCCTGACGGCCCTCTGGGACTATCCCAAGGCAGGGGCGCCTTTCAGGTACGCGGCGCGCTACTTTCAGTTCCGCAACAGCGGGCTACAGAACCAGGATGTGCTCTACGTTATGGACTCCCCGGTTGATCCGGGAAGGCTCCTGATCGACCCCAATACGCTCTCTCCCGATGGCACGGTGGCTCTGACCGGCCTGGCGGTGAGCCGCGACGCCCGCTATGTTGCCTATGCCACCAGTGTTAGCGGCTCCGACTGGCGGTCCTGGCACATCCGCAGGGTTGAAACGGGTGCGGATCTGCCCGAGGTAATCGCGTGGAGCAAGTTCTCCGAGAGTGCGTGGCTGCCGGACGGCAGCGGGTTCTTCTATGGGCGCTATGAGGCACCCCAAGAAGGCACAGAGTATGCTGGTGCCAACTACAACCAACAGATCTACCTGCACCGGCTGGGGACTGACCAGAGCGCAGACGAGCTCATCTACAGCCGGCCTGACCAACCGCGGTGGGGGTTCAGCCCCGTTGTCACAGACGATGGCGCCTACCTTGTCCTGCACGTCTCGGAGGGGACCGATCAGCGTAACCGCATCGTGTACAAATGCCTGAGCGGCGATACCTTCACGGAGCTCATCGATGTCTTGGAGGCGAGTTACGAGTTCCTGGGGAACACCGGCACAGTGTTCTACTTTGCCACGAACCTCGAGGCTCCCCGGGGCAAGGTCATCGCGATTGATGTCGCACATCCCGAGCGCGAGGCCTGGCAGACGTTGATTGCTGAGGGTGCCGATACCCTTGAACACGTGATCATGGTCCACGATGAGTTTGTCGTCATCGTGCTTCACGACGCTTATCACCTGGTGCGGCGGTATGCGCTCGACGGTACGTACCTCGGGGACATCGCTTTGCCCGGGATGGGCGCGCTGGGAACCCTCACCGGGCGGCGCGAGGATGACGAGCTCTTCTTCACCTTCAGTTCGTTCACGGTCCCGCCTACCGTCTACCGGTTCGACTGCCGGACGGCTGGCAAAACCGTAATTGCCGAGCCCGCTGTTGCATTTGACTCCGCCCCCTACGTCGTAGAGCAGGACTTCGCGATCAGCAAGGATGGCACCCGGGTGCCGTTTTTCCTCGTGCACCGCAAGGACTGGAAGAGAGGTGGACAGAACCCCACGCTGCTCTACGGCTATGGCGGGTTCAACATTGCCATCACGCCGACCTTTCAGGTAGCCCGGCTGGTCTGGCTGGAGATGGGCGGGGTGCTAGCCGTCGCCAATCTCCGCGGCGGCGGCGAGTATGGCGAGGCGTGGCACAAAGCAGGCACCGTGCATCAGAAGCAGAACGTCTTCGATGACTTCATCGCCTGTGCGGAGCACCTCATCGCCCAGAAGATCACGTCTACGCCAAAGCTCGCCATCGAGGGGCGGTCCAATGGGGGATTGCTCGTTGGCGCCTGCTTGACCCAACGGCCCGATCTCTTCGGTGCCGCCCTGCCTACCGTGGGTGTGATGGATATGCTGCGCTTCCACAAGTTCACGATCGGCTGGGCGTGGGTGAGCGACTATGGCTCGTCAGAGGATCCTGATGAGTTCAGGACACTCCTGGCCTACTCACCTCTGCACAATGTGCGCCCGGCTGTCTACCCACCCACACTGATTCTGACCGGCGATCACGATGATCGCGTGATGCCCGCTCACTCCTACAAGTTCGCTGCGGCGATGCAGGCCGCCCAACAGGGTGACGCCCCGATCCTCATCCGCATCCAGACCAATACCGGTCACGGCGTCGGGAAACCCACAAAGCTCCTCATTGAAGAGCGTGCGGATATGTGGGCCTTTCTGGCGCACGCGCTGCGATTCTCTGATCCTAATGCAGCTTATACG
>JAKJAE010000011.1:0-11634 GCA_022707665.1 Chloroflexota bacterium | reverse complement strand
CCGCCGATGAACTCCCGCACGTGTGACGTGGCGGGGATGGTGGACTCGTCCTCCATCGGGATCAGCGCCTGGAGCAGATGGTGTACGCGTTCTGCGCGTAGGTAGGCGTCCATCCGATTGGGATCGTCTTTGTACTCGCGGGTCCACTGTGCGAAGTGGGAGAACAGATGGGCGCGCATCACGGGCAGCTCGTAGGGCGTAGCGCTGTTGATAACGTAATCTGCCGTGTTGACGTAGGGGATGATGTGGCGTAATTCGCTGCTGCGGACGTAGTGCCAGTGCTCGAGTGTTTGACGCGGGTCGTAGGCGCGCTCTCGAGCATCGCGCACCATCCGCCGCATCAGCCTGAGGTCCGTGAACCGGATGTACTGGTTGTCTGGACCCTTCATCTGCAACAGCGTCTCAATGTAGAGCCGGAATTTCTGCTCGTCAGGGATCGCAGCCGTCATGCCCTCATAGAGGCCGTGTAGGCTGTCGATCAGGATCAGCTGGTCGGGGCGCACCCGCAGCGGCGTCACATCGAGCTTGCGTTTGCCCGTCCTGAAGTCGTAATACGGAAGCAGAACCTCGTCGCCCGCGATGAGGCGCTGGAGGTGTTCGTTTATCAGGGCCAGGTCCAGCGCTTGGGGCGTCTCGAAGTCGTAATCGCCGTACTCATCCTTGGGGTGCATGTCCAGGTCGTAGAAGTAATGGTCGACGTTCAGGGCTACGAGGCTCAGGCCTGCCTTCTCCAGACGTTCCTCGAGCTTGGCCGTTGTCGTCGTCTTGGACGAAGACGAGGGCCCGGCGATGATGACCACGCGCACGGCCTCGCGTCGCTGGAGGATACCCTCGAGCGCATCGTCGACATCCTTCTCATAGGCCTCGTCGGACTCGCGGACAATGTCGGCAAACTCCCCCCTGGCGATGCGCTCATTGAGCCGGAAGATGTTGTGAACGTTGTGATCGACTGACCAGTTCAGGACCTCCCAGAGCTTGCGGTAGGGGATATTCTCCGGGTCACGCTGTGTCCGCACTTCCCTGCGACGTTCGCGGCGCATGGCCCGTTCTCTGCGGTAGAGGATGTACGCCTTGGCAGTGCGCGCGTGACCCCGCTCGATCAGGACTTTCTCCACGATATCCTGAATCTCCTCGACGGTAGGGACCTTGTCGCCCATACACGTCTTGCCGAGAATCGCCACGACTTCATCGGCGAGACCTTCTGCCATCTGCCGGTCACGACCTCCGACGGCGACGGCGGCCCGGTAGATCGCGTTGACGATTCGTTCCCGGTTGAAAGGCACGACAGCTCCGGTGCGCTTTACGACGTGCGTCAAACACTCGGACATCGTTTGCCTCCTACACGTGGCTATTTTGCCAGATCTGTTTCATTCATTCTATCACGACTGCCACCACTTCGCCACAGAATTCGGTCAGGATCTTGACATAGAACAAATGTGCGACTATAATTGGGTTAGTTAGTTGGGATACTTGGGATTGTGGAATCGGGTCCAACCCAGACAACCCAGATCGTGTATAGGGAGGTATGGATGACTAAGGAATTGCCCGAACGACAGAAGAAGGTGATGGACGTCATCGAGGCCTATGTCGCCGAGCATGGCTTTCCCCCCACCGTGCGGGAAATTGGGGATGCTATCGGCGTCAACTCGACGTCCTTGATCTCCTACTACCTGAAACGCCTGGAGGAGCGGGGGCTGATCAGTCGTGAGCCTTCCATGTCCCGCGCGATCCAGTTGACGGCGCCAGTCGCCGAGGAAGTGACGATCGAGGTCAACGACGACAACGTCGTGGCGGTGCCGTTCCTGGGCTACATCGCCGCAGGCGTGCCGATCAATGTCGAGGCTTTCCCGGGGAATGAGACCATTGAGATCAACCGCGCCCTCTTCGGCCGTGATGTTTCAGATCTGTTCGCGCTCCGGGTTCAGGGCAATTCGATGATCGATGCGCTGATCAACGATGGCGATACCGTGATCCTCAAGCATCAGGAGCGGGTTGAGAACGGCCAGATGGCTGCCGTGTGGCTGGTCAACGAGGAGGAGACCACCCTGAAGAAGGTGTACTATGAGGGCCGGCAGGTGCGCCTGCAACCCGCTAACCCAACGATGAGCCCGATCTACGTCGCCGCGGACGATGTTCAAGTTCAGGGAAAGGTCGTGCTCGTTATCCGCAGGCTGTCCTAGAGGCGTGCCTACCGTCCTCGCATGATCGTGGGAAGGTAGGCGCGCCACGGCGCGAAAGTAACCCATAGCGATCGCTCCCAGCGATTGCCGGCGCCATCGTCGATGAGCGCGTCCAGTCGCACGGCGGTGTCCCAGATCCCTCCCCTCACAGGGACGGTCAGCAATTGTTGCTCTTGAGGGCTGACTGTTCCCGACCAGACAGGTAGCCCCACACCATGTGTCAGCGGCAGGGTGGCAGTGATCGGCCCGACACCACGCATCATCCACAACGATAGTTCCCCGGGGTCTGCACCTACCCCGCCTTGGTTGTCCATGACGAACGTGAGCGAGACTGGCGTGCCCACCCGCATCTCGCCCGGCATAAGCCACCGGCTCTTCGTCAGGTCGGCCCCATCCCCGTAGAAGTGTGCTTCACGGACCATCGCCAGGTCCCATGCCGGAATGGCAAGGGTCACCGTGGGCCTGGACGCCACCGGCATCCCGCCGGTCCAGGTCGCCTGCCACGTCAGCATCAGGTCTTCGTCAGGCGTGACGACGCCCATCCATGACACGGTTCCCGTATCGCCATCGTAGGTCATGCTTGGGGGCATGTGCCCGGGGTTCACGGCGAAATCGCCGGGTATGTGATGGCTTATCTGCGTCGCCAGGGGAGCCCGTGCATCGTTCCGTAGCACCAGCGTGAGGGTAACCGTGTCGCCTGGAGACACCGTTTCCGGCGTGGCCGTCCAGTCGCTGCCTCCCAGCGGTGAAAGCCAGCCGATGCCATGGGCCAGTGCGCTCGTGCGTGCGTCCAGGGGCAGTGCTTCCAGCGGCAGCGCATAGAAGAGTGTCCGCGCCTTGCCGGATGCCATCGAGCCCGCGGCGATCCCTACCGGCTGGCCAAGCTGGCCACGGATCACGGGGCGGGCCTCGAACGTCGGCTCCACGGTGTGAGACCAGTTTGGGAACGGGTAATCCAGCGAAACCGGTCCCCATGTACCTCCGGCAGGGTGGCCGCTTACGCCGATCGCCTCAGTTGTGGTATCCGCCCAGTCAGCGGCCAATATCCCCAGGCGACGGGTGAGGGGCTCGCCCTCGTGGTGGTAGACGAAATCCTGCGAGCTCAGCAGCAGACGCCCTCCGCCATCCAGATAGGCCATCAGGCGCTGTATCTCCACATCGGTCACCGGCGCGTACCAGTCATAGCCGGTGAACCAGACGGTAACCGGATACATGGCAAGCGTTGTCGTCAGCGGGGATGTCGTTGTCGTGCCCCCTTGGCCGGATTGAGTATCCCACAGGTCAAAGGGAATACCTTTGGCGATGAATGCCTCCTTGTATCTGTCCTCGACCGGGTACCAGCGATCGTCATCGACGAGCAGCACGGGGGCGGGCGTCTTGGACGTGAGCGACACCGTGACGGGGGCTGTGACCATAGTCGACGTGGTTGCTATGGTCACGAGGTCAGTCTCATTGACACCAATCCCCCCTGGGATTGTCACAGTCACCGTCACCAGCTCCGTCGCGCACGGCGCTAACTCGAACTGCTCTGGTAGCACCGCTGTTGGCCATTGGTTGCCGTGTGTGGCGATGCGCACGGTCTCTGTCACACCGGCTGAGCCGATGTGGCGCACCTTGAGCACGTGGGTGACTGACTCGCCTGGACGTCCGATCTGAATCGGACGGGTCGCCTGCGCGAGTGTGAGACCTGCGGTGAGGGGGCGGGTCATCAACCAGTCGATGCTGCGCTGCATGACATCAGTTCGTTGCTGTACGTCGGCGATGGCCTCGTATCCGAACCCGAAGAAGAGTGAGCGATGCGGCACGCAGATATCGGCGGCGACGCCCGCGGTGCCCCCATCGGCGTAGTGCCACACCGGCGATGCCCGTAGTGGGTCACGGACGTTTACAGTGTCGGGCATCATCTGGTTATCGGCGCCGCCCTCACCGGTCAGGTCGAGGGCGATCCCCTCAAAGAGTCCCCGACCCACGACCGATAGGTCCGTGTCTTCCTCGTTGGCAAATTCGACACCCATCCGATCATAGAGATAGGGCTCCATATAGCCCCAGAAGCCCAGGCCTCCTCCGTCGAAATAGCCAACGTCCTGCCCGCTGACCATGAGCCTTCCGCCACTATCGAGATAGTCCGCCAGAGCCTGTCCCGCGCCAACCAGCCCGGGTGCGCCATTGGGAGAGGACCAGAACACGACGTCGTAGGCTTGCAGCGTTGTGCTTATTGGTGTATCCCGCCCGGGTACCTTCACCGTGATCTCGTCGTACGCATAGCGCAGTTCGTCCAGGGCGTTGCGCCAATAGGTAATCTGGCTGCTGTAGGTCCACGCCCCTTCATCCACGAGCAAAAGGTCGGGTGCTGACGTCAGGGCGAAATCCAACACGACGATCTGTCCGGCGGTTACCGTCACCGTTTCGGTTACGACGCGATATCCCAGACCACGAACCTGCACCGTGTAGGCTGCTGCCGGCAGGATGAGTGTGTAGGTACCATCGGTGTCTGGTCTTGCCGATACTGGCGTGTCGAGCGCCCGAACCACGACGGTGGAGGTCACCGGATCACCGCTATCCGCCGTGGTCAACCGGCCCCGGAGTGTGCCGGTGGGGAGTTGCATCAGCGTGATATCCTGTGTTGTTTCGGTATCCGGAAGGACGATCACCCTGGGAATCGATTCCCCTGTGTAGCCGAATGCGGCGACGCTCATAGAGTATTGGCCCGGGCTGAGAGCCAGGAAGTAGCCGCCCGAAGCATCGGTCTGCGTTTCCAGCACAGGGCCAACAGCGCCCGGTGCGGCGGCCTGTAGCGTGATCGTGGCGCCGGCGATACCCCCGCCTGAGGTGCTTCTCACCATACCCCTCAGTGTCGACGGCTGGGTCAATGCAATCAGGGCAGCGTACGCATCGATGCGTCCCCATCCACTGTCGTTGTTGGGCACTGTTGCGGTCAATGGGTGGGCCGTGCCCGTGATCAGCGCAGCCATAGTCTGTACCGATACTGTGGGACTCACGGCTCGCATCAGCGCACCCAGCCCCGTCACATGAGGAGTGGCCATCGAGGTGCCGTTTTTCTCCCCGTAGATGCCGCCAGGGATGGTGGACAGGATGCCAACGCCGGGGCCAACCACCACGGGCTTTACCTCGCCAAAGGGAGACGGCCCGCGCCCCGAGAACGGGGCGACCTCATCGTCGGGGTCGCTGGCCCCCACGGCGAAAACGCCTAGGTTGCTCGCCGGTGAGCTGACCGATCCTACGGTTGGCCCGGAGTTGCCTGCGGCGAAAACAGGGAAGATGCCGGCTGCTTCGAGGGCTTCGATGGTGGGAAGGAATCCTGTCAAATAGCCGTTTGTATTGCCCCATGAGGCGTTAACAACATCGGGGGCCAGAGATGGATCACCGCCGGGCGCCAGGAGCCACTGCAGGCCGCCCAGAATCCAGGAGTCGTAGCCATAGCCCTCGTTGTTGAGGACTTTGACCCCGATCCAGCGTGCGCCAGGAGCAACGCCTGTTGCAGCGCCGACGGCCGTTCCCGCAACGTGGGTGCCGTGTCCATAGTCGTCATACGGATAGGCGCCTTCGTTGACAGCGTCATACCAGGATGCTGAATGGTCATAGAGCCCTTTGCCAAGTGTGCCCCTGTAAGCCGCGATGAGATCAGGATGCATCCACTCTACGCCAGTGTCGACGACCGCTACAACCGCACCTGTGCCCGTGATTCCCAGGTTGGCCCAGACTTGTGGCGCCTGGATCCTTTCGATACCCCATGGCAGTATGATCTGGGTAACGGCAGAGGGGGTTGCTTCGCCACTGTCGGTTGCCCGGTTCCCATCTACTTCGCCATCACCGTCGGGGCCTTCTGGCTCTACGACATAGGCTCGGTAGTGGTCGAGGTGGATTTCGGCGATAGCAGGTGACATCATCAATTGGCGGACGAGGTCCGGGCGCGCCGTCAGGGCAATGCCATGGATGAGCCACAGTTCATCGCGGTCGAGCAACGATCCACGTTCTGCGGCTCCGGTAAGCATCTCGTGCAACGGCGCAAGGGCCTCAGCGAAGGCCTGCTGTTGGGCGTGGACGAATCGCGTACGTGCGGCCAGCCGGTCGCTGTCCGGGTCGTTGGCGAGTGTGCTAAGCGGGGTAATGTCATTCGTGGCGAGGAGTGCAATGATGTGAAGTGGTTGTTCTCGAGATGTAGCCAGGTCGCGGAGAACCTCAGGCGCCACCCAGGGGGTCGAGGGTCCCGTTTGGGTGGCGTCCGCCGGCGTCACGGCACCGGCGGCAGAATGTGGCGGAATCCAGAGTGCGCATACCAGACCCAGACCAAGCGCTACGAGCATTGGGACTACCCCCCCGAGCCACCATCGTCGGATCGTCATAGGATCCTCTCCCTTCGCCGCGCCGGCACGTTCGTGCAGGTCGATTATACCGGATGTGTGCAGTTGTGCTTCCATCCAGTCTGGACTATACTAAGTACTGGGGTGAGGCGCAACGAAACTTACAGGATTTGCGACTCAGCACGCTGCATATTGACAAGCCCATGAGTTGTGTTACACTAGGTGAGACGTATGAGCGAGGAGGTACGTTGTGGCTGATTCCCAAGGTCCCCTGAAAGTCGTCTGTATCGAAGACGAACCCGAGATGATCGAGCTCATCAAGCTTATCCTTGGTCGGCGCAATTTCGAGTTGATTGGTGCTGTGGGCGGGCGCGAGGGACTCGGCACGGTCCGGGAAGTCAAGCCTGACCTCGTGCTGCTGGACCTGATGATGCCCGATATGGATGGGTGGGAAGTCTATCAGCAGATGAAGGCTGATGAGGACCTGAGCACGATTCCTGTCATCGTCGTAACAGCAAAGGCCCAAAGTATTGACAAGGTCCTTGGGTTGCACATTGCCAAAGTCGATGACTACGTCACAAAGCCATTCGGGCCTCAAGAACTGCTTGCCAGTGTCAAGAAGGTCCTTAGCCTCGACATCTGAGGAGCCGTCCCCTTGGAGAGAACTGGGAAACGCCGAATCATTTACATCGAGGATGACGCCGACATGGTGGACCTCGTCCGCATCATGCTTGACCCGGCGCGCTTCGAGCTGATCGGTGCCGGGGATGGCAGAACCGGCCTGAGTCGGATGCGAGAGACCCCTCCCGATCTTGTCCTCCTGGACTTGATGCTGCCTGACCTTGGGGGCTGGGCGGTCTACCAGGTGATGAAGGATGATGCTGATCTGTGCAATATCCCGGTCATCGTGATCACGGCGCAAAACACACCGATCGATCGTGTCCTGGGCGAGCACATCGCCAAGGTGCAGGTCTACATCACCAAACCGTTCACGCCCAACGAGCTCCGCACTGCTGTTAACACGGTGTTGAACTCCCGAAACTGACACCCTGGGACGCTGTTTCTGCCCCTGACGTTTGTAGCGTCCCGATGCCTGTGGCCATCCAAAAGGCCAGAGCTCCGCTACTGATACACAGAGGAATGCACGTGCCTACCTGTAGCCTGTTGGCCATTGGCAACGAATTGCTCAATGGCGAGATCCGTGACCTCAATCTCTATACGCTCAGCCAGAGCCTCACGCACCTTGGATTCTGCGTCAATCAGGCCGTGATCGTGCGTGATAGCCCTGACAGTATCGGCAGTGGCCTGGGGTATCTCCTGGCTTCCAGACCGGATGTGGTGCTCTGTAGCGGTGGGCTCGGGCCAACCGGGGATGATCTGACGCTGCAGTCGTTGGCGCAATACCTGGGCCGCGACCTGGTGCAGAATGTTGAAGCACGCAGGATGGTCGAGGCACAGTATGATCAGCTCATGGCAGCTGGCTACCTCGAGCAGCGGGGTCCCGAAGCCGCGCGCGAGAAGATGGCACGCCTTCCGGATGGCGCACGCCCTCTGCCCAATCCCGTGGGCACGGCTCCTGCCGTGTGTGTGGAGGTCCAGGGCACGATCCTCTATGTCCTGCCGGGTGTGCCTGCTGAGCTCGATGCCATCTTTGCAGCCTCGGTCGTGCCTGAGCTGCGGCAGCGTTTCTCCCTCGGCTTCTGGGCCCATGCAGCGCTGCGCGTCTTCGTGGACGATGAGGCCGATGTTGCCGGGCCTTTGAAGCAGGCTACGACGCTGCACCCCGAGGTCTATCTCAAGTCGCTGGCACAACCTTTTCCGGCAGCCGGTCGAGAGGGACTGCGCGTCATAGCTTCGATCAATGCCGCGAGTGATAACCTGGCCAGGAAGGCCGTCCACGCTGCACTGGCGGACCTGGGCCTTGCACTGCAAGCTGCGGGCTTGCGGTATACTCATGAGGAGGACCCACACTCTCCCTGATGGGCTGCAGCGGTCATTACAAGGAGGTCGCGATGCCACTCGAGCTGAAGGTCGTCTCAATCGACAAGCCCGAAGCCATCAACTTCATCCTCGGGCAGTCACATTTCATCAAGACTGTTGAGGATCTCCACGAAGCTCTGGTGACGGCGGTTCCCGGTATCAAGTTCGGCCTGGCTTTCTGTGAGGCTTCGGGGAAGGCTCTCATCCGTTGGAGCGGTACGGATGAGGCGATGATCGCGCTTGCGCGGGCAAATGCAGAGACCCTGAGTGCGGGCCACAGTTTCATCATCTTCCTTGCCGAGGGCTTCTTCCCTGTCAACGTGCTCAACGCTATCAAGGCGGTCCCTGAAGTGGTGACCCTCTTCTGCGCGACAGCCAACCCGGTCGAGGTGATCCTCGCCGAGAGCGAGCTGGGGCGGGGCATACTGGGTGTCATTGATGGTTTCAAGAGCAAGGGGATAGAGGGCGAAGAGGATATCGCCTGGCGTAAGGGATTCCTGCGCGCCATCGGCTACAAGCTCTAAGTGACATCTTCGAGCCTGAGGCTGCGAAAGGGCGCCGACTGATGCATTGGATGGATCTGGTCGCCCGTGATCCGGTGCCCTGGCTGCTGGATCCCGGCAATCCCTCCGTACGGCTCCAGACGTTGAGGTATGTGTACGGGCGTCCCGTGACGCAGTTGGCCGCGGAGCAGCGCGCTCTCCTCGACTGGGAACCCGTGGCGAACCTTCGTCGTCGCTGTGACCCGATGCACTTCTGGGGGCGTGCTGAGTCCCCTTACTATGGCGGCCCGGTGGGCAACTTCGGCACGCTCTACCTCTTGGCGCAGATGGGTGTCCCGCGCTATCCCGAGATCGAGCCGGTCTGCGAGAATCTGCTTGCCATTGGCAGGCGTCAGGACGGGCACTATGCGCCACAGGGAGGGGGGGCGGCCCCCTGGCATTGCTATGCCGGGATGGCTCTGCACATTCTGACACACTTCGGGTATGGCGAAGATCCCCGCGTGCAGTCCGCCTGGGAAGCTATGGCAGAAGCGGTGCGCAACGACCCCGATCACCTGGGCTGTGCCATGGATGATCGGGCTTGCAGGGCAGGCGCCGTCAAGTCCATGGCCGCCATCATCCATTGTGACACCGACGCGCCGGGCGGCGATGAGGCGACGATGGACCGGCTCTGCGCGTACCTTCTTCGCCACACGTATGACCTCGAAGGCGAGGACAGCGACTGGACCAAACTCCGTTTTCCACGTTTCTACGACACTGACCTGATCGAGCTCTGTCACGTGCTGGCCCATACGGCCCACCGCGCTCACCCGACCAGCCAACGGCTGCTGCGCTTCGTGCTGGATCTGCAGGATGCCGACGGGCGCTGGCATAAGCAGAAGGTCACGCCGGCATTGGCCATTGAACGTATCTTTCAGCCCAGCCGCTGGCTCACTTTCGAGGCAGTCCATGCGCTCGTGCTGAACTATGGGGGCGTGCTCTATGCGTCCTGAGGATCAGCGCAGCGCCGCAGGGCAGTATACCGTCGTTGCGCGTACCCTGGTCTTCCTGACCCGTGGCAGTAAGGTGCTGTTGCTCAAGGGAGCGCCGACCAAGCGCCTGTGGGCCGGCAAGTACAACGGGATCGGCGGCCATCTCGAGCCTGGCGAGTCGCCCTATACCTCTGCCCTGCGCGAGCTGCGGGAGGAGACCGGACTGACAGCCGAGACGCTGGAGCTCCGCGGCGTGGTCCACGTGACGTTGCCCGAGCCTCCGGGCGTCGTCTTCTTTGTCTTCGTCGGTGAGGCTGCCGCAGGCGACATCGTCGCCTCTGAGGAGGGCGTACCGGAATGGGTCGAGCGTGAGGCGATGGCGGGGCTTTCCCTCGTCGAGGACCTGCCTGCGTTGCTGCCCAGGGTTCTGACACCAGGGTCGATGACGTTTGGCCATTACAGGGTCGGCGACGCCGGATTCGAGATCCAGTTCGATACAGGTGCGCGGGACGCCACTCTGTGAACGCCGTTCTCTACAACGATCCGGTCTATGGCGAGGTCCGGTTCACCGAGCCTCTGTTGGTCGAGCTCTACGCCTCTGAGGCTGTGCAGCGCCTGCGGGCCGTCCATCAGGGAGGCATCACGGCATTCATCCGGCCTGAACGACGTACGACCCGTCTCGACCACTCGTTGGGCGTTGCCGCACTCCTGCAGCGTCTTGGGGCCGATGTCGTCGAACAGGCGGCTGGGCTTCTCCACGACGTCGCGCATACGGCGTTTTCGCACGTCGTCGATTTCGTGTTTCCCAACCAGGATCACGTTTATCATGAGGTCCACCGCGAGAAGTCCCTGGCGCAGTCCGATCTTCCGGCCATTCTGCAGAGGTACGGGCTCGATTGGCGCTGGGTCACGAATGCCGACAACTTCCCGCTCCTCGAGCAACCGCTTCCCTGGCTCTGCGCCGACCGCCTCGACTACTTTCTGCGCGATGCCGTGGTTGACTTTGGCGTGGTCAGCGGCGATGACGCCCGAACGCTGCTGGACCATCTGCGTCCATGGAAAGACCGGATCGTCGTCGACGATATTGCAACGGCACGCTGGCTTGGCGAGCGCTTTATCGATCTCGACGACCGCTGTTGGTGCTCCACGGAGGAGGTGGGGTGGTATGCCGTGATGGCGCGGGCGCTGCGAACCGCTCTGGAGCACGGGATCATTGTTGAGGACGACTTCGCGGGCACCGATGCCGACCTTCTGGCACGTCTCACGGGGGCGCGGGCCCCCGATGTCGACCGTTGGCTGGCCTTGCTGCGACTCCAGGTCGACTTCGAGCGCCTCCCAGATGGCCGGGAAGAGGATGGCGTCCTGTTTGTGCTTCCCAAGGTCCGGGCCATCGATCCGCCAATGTTGGTCGATGGGCAGGCCCTCCCCCTTTCCCAGCTCGATCCCGGCTTCGCCCGGCGCCGCCAACACTATATCGACAGCAAAGCCGGTCCGTGGCATCTGCGGACCGTCTCTGACGTAGGGCGAACTTGTAGTTCGCCTCCGCCTCCGCGCCTTACCCCCCCCTTCCGCCGGAGACTGCGACCCGCTGCCCTCTGCGTAGGGCGAACTGTGCAGTTCGCCTCCGCCTCTGCACTGCCCCCCGGCGCCGGCCCGACCGTCCCAGGAACCGCGACCT
>JAKJAE010000119.1:323-7712 GCA_022707665.1 Chloroflexota bacterium | reverse complement strand
GCTGGCGACGGCCCCTGCCGAGGCCGCGCCGCGCAGCACGCCTCGGGCTTCTGAGATCAGCCGGCAGGCAATGACGCTCGACTACTTGCGCGGCCCACTCGGCGTCCTGCCGCTGGTGCTCATCACCGTGATCGTGGGCGTCTTCCAGAGCTTTGGGCGCTGGGAGGGAGCGCGGATCCTCACGTTGAGCGCCTCGACGATCGGGAGCCTGCTGGTGACGGGGGGCTTCATCCAGATCGCAGCCCGCAAGGGCTCGAGTTACCTCAGCCAGGGGTATGCGCTCGCTGCGGCACACTTCGTGGGGCGGATCGGGGCGATCTCGCTGGCCACGGTCCTGATTTCGGGCGTGCTCTTGTGGGGCGTGACCCGTAAGTTGGGCTGGTTGGCGGCGGAAGACGGCCCGCTCATGCTGGCGTCGTATGTGGCGCTTTCGTGCCTGTGGATGCTCTCGGCGGGGCTGTCGATCTTCAAGCGCGTGCACTGGTTTGGCATCGCGCTGGCGGCTGGGGTTGGGGTGAGCTGGGCCGTGGTGCTCTGGCTTGGGGAGGCGCTCGGCAGCCAGCAGGCCACGATCGCGTTGGCATCGGGCGCCGGCATCGCGGCCACTTTGGGCGTGGGGGCCTGGGCCATTCGTCGTGCCATCGCGTCCGCGGTCGCGGCGTCGCCGGCAGGGCGCCACCGCGTGCGGGTCGCGCCGCTGCCGCAATTGGTGGTCGGGCTGGCGCCCTACTTCGGGTATGGCGTCGTCTACATAGTGGGGATGCTGGCTGGCCACCTGGGGGGCTGGGTGGGGCGGCTGCCCGACGGACTGGCGCGGCTGGACGCGATTGCCACGAGCGAGCTGGGGCTCACCGTCGCCCTGGTCGCCTACATCCTGGTGGGAGGCGTGGCGGAGCACACGGTCCAGCGCTTCTGGGCGGGCGTGTATGGCTTCCAGGCCGAGTCGCTGGCCCGCCGTCCGGCGATGTTCGCGGAGCGCCTGGCCGGTTTCCAGCGCGATGAGCGGCGCCGCTTTGCCGGGGCCCTCGCCGTGTCGGCAGGGGTGGTCGCGCTCTTCGCCGGCGTGAGCGTGCTCACCTCAGGGCGGGTGCTCGGGATCGCCTGGGGGCGCGATCTGGCGGTTGTGTTGGCCGCGGGCCTGCTCGGGAGCGCCCTGCTCGCGGTCGCAGCCTTCGACTGCATGATGCTCATCACGCTCTCGCAGCCCTGGCCGGCGCTGCTGGCGCTGGCGTGCGGTGCCGTGGTCACCGGCGTGGTCAGCGTGATGCTGGGGGTCGCTGTGGGCTATGCTTGGGGTGCCCTGGGGATGGTAATTGGGAACCTCGTCGTGCTCGCTATCGCGCGGGTGCGCCTGGGGCGCGTCATTGAGCACGCCGATTACTTTTACTTCACATCGTTCTAGCGTGGCGCATCGTCTGACGAGCGGCACAGAGGAGGAGAGACATGAACTGGCAAGGAAAACCGGTGTTGGTGACGGGCGGCGCGGGCTTCATCGGGAGCCATCTGGTGGAGGCTCTGGCGGGCAAGGGGGCCCGCGTGAAGGTGCTGGCGCACTACAACTCGCGCAATGACCCGGGTATGTTGCGGACGGTGCCGGAGGAAACGCGGCAGGCCCTCGACATCTACTATGGGGACCTGAAGGATCCGTGGTCGGTGCGCACAGCCATGGAGGGCAGCGCCGTGGTCTTCCACCTCGGGGCGCTCATCGGCATCCCCTACTCGTACGTGAATCCCTATGACGTGGTCCAGACGAACGTCCTGGGCACTTACCACGTCCTGGAGGCTGCCCGTGAGCTGGGGGTCGAACGCGTGGTGCACACGTCGACGAGCGAGGTCTATGGCTCGGCGCGCTACGTGCCGATGGACGAGGCCCATCCGCTGCAGGGGCAATCGCCCTACAGCGCGAGCAAGATCGGCGCCGACAAACTTGCCGAGAGCTTCTTCCTATCGTTTGGACTGCCGGTAACGACGGTGAGGCCCTTCAACACCTATGGCCCCCGGCAGAGCGCCCGTGCCGTGATCCCCACGATCATCACCCAGGCGCTGACACAGGACTTCGTCAAGCTGGGGGCGCTCTATCCGCGGCGCGACTTCACGTTTGCCACCGACACGGCGGCGGGGTTCATCGCCGCAGCGGAGAGCGATCGGACGGTGGGCGAGGTGGTCAACCTGGGCACAGGCGAAGACATCTCGGTCGGCGAGCTGGTGGACCTTGTCGTCGATATAGTCGGGCGTGACATCGAGGTGCGAAGTGATGAGGGCCGTGTGCGTCCCGAGGGGAGCGAGGTCGTGCGCTTGCTCTCGAACAACGCCAAGGCCGGGGAGCTGATGGGCTGGCGACCGCAGGTCTCGTTCCGCGAAGGACTGGGGCAGACGATCGCCTGGATCGCCGATCATCTCGATCTCTATCAGACGCAGCGGTACACAGTCTAGCGTACCGGGAGTGCGGGTCTCTGAAAGGAGGCATGCGATGAAAGCAGTGATTATGGCTGGTGGACGGGGGACGCGACTGGCACCCTTTACGAAGGTGTTGCCCAAGCCGCTCATTCCCTTGGGGGACTACCCACTCCTCGAGATCATCATTTGTCAGTTGCGGGAGGCCGGATTCGACGAGATCATCCTGACCGTCAACTACCTGGCGCACCTGTTCCAGGCCTACTTCGGGAATGGAGAGCGCCAGGGGGTGACGCTGCGCTACTCGCTGGAGGAAAAGCCGTTGGGCACCGCCGGCCCGTTGAGCCTGATCGACGGGCTGGACGAGGCGCCGTTCCTGGTGATGAACGCCGACCTGTTGACCGACATCGACTTCCGCCACCTCTACCGGACGCACCTGGCGCAGGAGGCCGCGATCACGATGGCGCTGTACGCCAAGGAGCACAAGGTCGATTTCGGCGTCATCGATACAGATGCGGCGGGCAGGGTGCTCAAGTGTGCGGAGAAGCCGGTGCTGAGATACCAGGTCAATATGGGAATCTACGTGGTGTCGCCCGAGGTGCTGCCGCACATCCCGCACAACCAGTTCAGCACCATGATGGACCTCGTCAACCGGTTCATGGCCGAGGAGCGCGGCGTCTACGGCTATCGCTTCGAGGGCACGTGGATGGACCTGGGGCAGGTGGATGACTTCGATCGTGTGGCGACGCAGTTCCAGCGGCTCACCGAGGTCGCGGACGAACGCGTTCCGCTCGAATCGTACATCGGGTTCCTGGCCTCGCTCCCGGTCGAGGCCTGAGGCGATGGCTGGGAACACCGCGGCGACGGTCCTGGTCACGGGCGCTACCGGTTTCGTGGGGCGCCCACTGGTGGACCTACTGCTCGCGAATGGCCACCGGGTGGCTGCGGCGAGTGTTGCGGGCGATCGGCTGCTTGAGACGTTGCCCGAGGGCGTGGAGGGTTTGGCCTTCGACATCCTCGATGGAGATGCTGTGGCGGAGGCGTTGGGCCGACTGCAGCCGGCGGCGATCTTTCACCTGGCAGGGCTGGCGCGCGGAGGTGATCTGCAGCGGTTGCTGTCGGTGAACGTGATGGGCACCGAGACGGTGCTGCGGGCGGCGCACGGGATGGCCAGCCCGCCCACCGTCATCCTCCCGGGGTCGGCAGCCGAGTATGGGGCGCTTCCCCACGGCGAGCCGGCGCAGGAGACGGCGCCGCTCCGACCGCTCTCGCCCTATGGGGTGAGCAAGGTGGCGCAGACGCTCACGGCGCTTGGCTACGCCTGGCGCCACGAGGTGCCGGTCGTGGTCGGGCGCGTGTTCAACATCACGGGGCCTGGCGAGCCCGCGACCATGCTCGTGGGTGCGATCGCGGAGCAGGTGGCCGCGATCGAGGCCGGGCGCAGAGACCCGGTTCTGCGGGTGGGGAACCTCGATCCCTATCGCGACTACCTTGACATCCGCGACGCGGTGCGCGCGCTCTATGCGCTCTGGCAGGCTGGGACGCCGGGTGAGATCTACAACGTGTGCAGCGGCGCTGCGATCCAGGTGCGCTCGGTGGTGGAGCGCCTCGTCGCCCAGTCGCGCGTGGCGATCTCGGTGGAGCCGGACCCGGAGCGGCAGCGCCCATCGGATCTGCCCTACTGCGTCGGCGTGCCGGCGCGGATCCGGTCGGCAACGGGCTGGCATCCGATGTTGGGGCTGGAGGTGTCGCTGGGTGCGGCACTCGACTGGTGGCGGAGCAGCAAACAGCAGAGCGGACGAGGACCGTCGTAACGGCGTGTCCGCGGTCCGAGATGTAGGACGGCTCTCCAGAGCCGTCCCGCAGGGCGGGCGTCGCGGCTCAGGGCAGCCAGTCGAGCGCTCGGGGGCCGACGAAGGAGGGCATGCCGTGGGCGCGGGCGCGGGCCGTCGCGAGGTCGCGGAGGGCGCTGTCGCCCGGGGCGGCGTAGTCGAGGGCTAGCAGCGACAGTCCTGGCGCCGCTGCGCGCACGCGGTGGGCCATCGCTTCGGTCCACAAAAGATCGCCCGCGGGCCAGGCGGCATAGCGGCGTCCGTCGTGATGTGTCGTGAACGCTTCAAAGACGATGCCATCGGTCACGCTAGCCGCGGTGTCGAGGATGGTGAAGCCGCGGTTGGCGAGGAGCACAAGGTCAGGATAGGTCGCGCGGATCGCCCGAAGCAGCGCCACGACGCCGGGTCGTGTCTCCGGCAGAGCGTCCTGCACGTCGATCGTGTCCAGGAAGAGGCCGGTCACGCCCCAGTCGAGCAGGGGCGGGATGGCGATGTCCAGCACGTGCTCTCGATAGGCCGGGGCGCGGCAGTCGAGGAGCACCGTGTCCCAGGCGGGGTTGCGGAGGGGAGCCCCTGTGGCGTCGCGGGCAACCCAGGCCGGATCGGCCTCGGCAGCGGGCCGCTCGCCCACCGACAGGTAGGCGATGGCCTGCGTACCCTGTGCCTGCAGCCAGGCGATCTGGTCGGGCGCATAGGCACTCGCCTGGATGATGGCCAGATCGTATGTTGCTAGCTGCGCCAGGCGGCCGTAGCCGTAGTAGCAGGCGTACCTTGAGACGTTTTCGAGTCGCATCGTGCTCCCTTGCCCAAGTGGGTCCTCCTGAGTATAGCGCACACTGTAGGCAATATGGCTCTTGTCGTTCGGTTGGTTTTTGGTTATGATGAGTGCATGGAGGTATCTTCAGATGATGCGTCTATGCACTGCGAAGCGCTTGCCATGCGCACCCGCTGTCCGGATGGTGCGTCTCGTGGTTCTCATGGCTGCGGTTCTTCTACTGGTTTTGGCACCCACGGCGCGGTGCTCCAACGCCGTGCCGCCGGGTGGCGTGGTCGGGCCTGCGGCGACGGACGGCCCCTCGACGGTGTACATCCCCATGGTTACGTGTAGCCCCGCTGCGCCCACACCGACTCCTGATGGGGGGTGGACGTCCGTCGATAGCTGGGTGTACCAGCTGAGCGGCTATCGCAATGACCGGCTCGACCAGATCGCGGCCACCGGGTTCGACCTGGCGGTCATCGATCTGGCGCGCGATGGCAACAGCGATTTCTTCACCCGCGGCGAGATTGCGGCGGTCCAGGCAACGGGCAAGGTTGTGCTGGCCTACTTCGAGATCGGGGCGATCGAGGATTACCGGCCCGAATGGGACGAGGTTCCGGCGGACCTGATGCTTGGCGCGCTCTCGGGATGGCCGGGTGAGCAGTACGTGGCCTATTGGGACCCGCGCTGGTGGCCGGTCGTGGAGGGGCGGGTCGACCAAGCGCTCGAAGCGGGCTTCGATGGAGCCTATCTCGATATGATCGTGACCTATGAGGAGATCCCGGCGGATGCGGCGGGCACTGATCGTGCCGACCTGGCGCAGAAGATGGTCGACCTGATCGCCCGGCTATCGGCCTATGCCAAGGCGCGCGATCCCGAGTTCAAGGTCGTGCCGCAGAATGCGCCCGAGCTGCGGACGGTGCCGGGTTACCTGGATGCGGTCGATGGGCTGGGGATGGAGGAGCTGTACTTCCTGGCCACAGACCGGGCGTGCACGCAGAGCTGGTGCCTCGAAAACCGCAATAACGCCGCTGCCATCCGGGCAGCCGGCAAGTTGGTCCTGACGGTGGACTACGCCACGATCGCGGCGAACATCACCAGCGCCTATGAGCAATCGCTGGCGGCGGGCTTTGTGCCCTACGTGAGCATCCGCGCGCTCGACGTGGTGCGCATCAACCAAGGGTGGGAGCCCTGAGATTCCCGCGGTGCCGTCTCGGCCAAGTGCCCGGCACTTCGAAGGCGTGCTGACGCCCAAGTGCCAGGCACTGCAGAGAGTGCGGCACCTGATGTTGGAGCGGCCAAGTGCCAGGCACTGCAGAGTCAGCACTGCCGATTTGACGTTGCGGGGAATCTGGTATCCTCAGGGCCGTAGCAGCACATCCCATCCTGTGAGGCAAACTCGGCATGGTTGAACCCCTGAAGGATCTCTTCCTGCTCGACCCGGACATCGTCTATATGAACCACGGTTCCTTCGGCGCGTGCCCACGCGCCGTCTTTGAGGTCTACCAGTCGTTTCAGCGCGATCTGGAGCGCAATCCCGTAGGCTTCTACAGCACGCACCAGCCGGGCCTGATGGCCCAGGCCCGCGCCGCGCTGGGCGCCTATATGAACGTGAGCGGCGACGACATCGTGTTCTTCGCTAACCCGACGAGCGCCGTGCGGACGCTTTGCGCGAGCCTGAAGCTGGGCCCTGATGACGAGGTGCTGGCGACGAACTGGGAGTATCCAACGTTCGAGAGCGCCTTTGACCACCTGGCGTATATGCGCGGCACGCGCTACATTCGGCAGGCTGTGCCGGTGCCGATGGGCGATCCGGCGGCGTGGGTCGATGCGCTCTGGGAAGGCGTGACCCCGCGAACGCGTATCCTCCACCTGAGCCACATCTCCTTCACGACCTCGCTGATCCATCCCGTGGCCGAGGTGTGCCGGCGGGCGCGGGAGGCGGGCATCATCACCTTCGTGGATGGGGCGCATGCCCTGAGCCAGACAGGGGTGGACCTTGCGGCGATCGACGCCGATGTCTACTTCGGCGCGTGCCATAAGTGGCTCTGTGCCCCGAAGGGCTCGGGATTCGTCTATGCCCATTCCCGTGTACAGGCGCTGCTGGCGGAGCCGCATGTGCGCAGCCGACCTGGCGCGGAGGATGCCCCGATCGAGCCTGGCGCGTTCGCGGCGAGCTACCAGTACCAGGGCACCAAGGACCACGCGGCGGTCCTCTCGGTGCCGGCGGCGATCGCGTTTCAGGCCGAGCACGATTGGGATGCGCAGCGCGAGCGCTGCCACGGGTTAGCCAGACAGACGTTGGAGCGCATCACGGCGCTGACGGGCCTGGAGCCGGTGAGCCCGATCGATTCGCGGACCTTCAGCCAGATGGTGAGCATCCCGGTGCCCGACGACCGGGGCGAG
>JAKJAE010000119.1:0-286 GCA_022707665.1 Chloroflexota bacterium | reverse complement strand
ATCGCGGCGGCGTGGAAGGCCGACAGCATTGTCGGGATGCAGGTCAAGGCGAACGGGCGGCGGATGTTGCGCGCGTCGTTCCAGGCTTACAACAGTCAGGACGACGCCGACCGGTACGTGGCGGCGGTCGCGAGGGCGCTGGGGGGGTAAGGCCAGGGTTCAGTTTCCCGAAGGGCGAGCGGTCGCAAGATGCGGATGGTTGGGCCGTCCTGTACTCGCCTGGTGTCGATGGTACAATGTGATTGAAGGGGCCTGCCCTGACCCGAGTAGGAGGTCGTTGCACATG
>JAKJAE010000118.1:324-7723 GCA_022707665.1 Chloroflexota bacterium | reverse complement strand
GGCGCGGTGCCGGCAGAAACACGAACGTGTTGGCCATCACAGTCCTCCCTGCCTTGGCATAGATTCTGAAGGGACGCTGCGTTCTCCAGGTCCCTGGTCGCCCACCTTCCAAGTCGCGTCAGGATCCAGGGGGTACATCGGTCGATTCACCCGCCGGTACTCGAGCTGGGTCACGTCGCAGTTGGTAACGCCGGGGCTGACCGCCAGGATGGAACGTGGGCTGATAGCCTCGAGCGGCGACGTAAGATAGCCCCGCTTTGGCACCACGATCTTGTAGGCCAACGGATCGATCCCCAGAGCACGAAACTGTGCCGGTTCCTCGTAGCTGTGCCGCTGTGCGGTCACGATGACGTCCACACCATCGACCGTCAGGACCACGGTCTTACCTCGCTGGACCAGGTGATGAGGATCACGGACCCCGCCCCAATAGTAACTCCCATCGCTGATCAGGCGCACCCGACCCGTGACCGGCAACGGACGCCCGTGACGCGTGTCCAGTTTCCCACCGAGCGCCACACTCACCTCCTGGCCAACCCCTGCAGCAATGCAGGCATCCACCGCGGCAGCGTCCCAGATCGAGCCCACGACCACGTTCGAGGCCTGATGTGCCAGCAGGCTAGCAAGCAGGGCAGTTACGTCGGTGGTACCACCGGCGCCGGGATTGTCGCCGGAATCGGAGAGGAAGACGGTCGATTCGGGCGCCGCCATCGCCAACTCGACGGCTTCGTCGACGGGATAGGCCTCGGTGCCGAAGTCGAAATCCGCACGGCGGTCCCAGAAGACGGTTGCCAGTCGATCGGCCTCTGTCTGGGCAAGCACAGCATCGCCTTCGGTCACGACAACCGCAGCCACACCAATGTCAGGAACATCAGCCCAGCAATGACCGTTCATCAACGACGCCGATACGATTCCCGGGCGGGACTCAAGCTCTGCCACGAGGCGCATCATCTCACCCATGGTACCCACGGTGTCCTGAGCCTTCTCACCCGGCAACAGGAAGGGAATCTTGGCAAAACCCATCGCCAGGCGACGACCCGCCAGGATTTGCAGCAGCATGGCTGCCGCCTTCTCTCCGGTCTCGAAGGTATCGATATGCGGCGCCGTGTGGTAGGCAACCATCGCGTTGACGTTGCGGGCCGTCTCGGCAACGATGTTGGCATGCATGTCCAACGCGATGGCGATGGGAACCGCGGGACCCACGGCTTGCCTCAGTTCGCCCAAAATGACGTTCTCACAATAGTCCACGCCTTCGGCCCGCATCGCGCCGTGGAGATACAGGCAGACGCCATCCACATCGTGAGCTTGCTCCAGAATCTTGCCTTTCAGAAACTCGAACGTCTCCCGTTCCACGACGCCGCCGGGCATTGCGTGCGCCGTGATGGTCGGCACGAGCTCAATGTCAGGCTGACCTTCGAGCGTGGCGACGATCCCGCCGCAACGGCTGGTTCAGCGTCTCGGCACCGTAGCGCGGCCTGAAGTCCGGCAACCGCGTCAGGAATGGCGTGAACGTGTTTGATTCATGGCCAAAGCCACCCACCAGGATTCGCATCGCCTACACCACCTCATCCAAGAAGGTAACAGCAGTCCAGCGTTCCGGAATGTGCATGTTGATGTAGCCGTGGCGGTTCCACGACCAGTCCACGGACGTGTTGTTGCCCTGCGCGTCGTGGAAGTGCTGGCAGCGGGACGCCCCAATGCGCCACACATCGCCATTGCGCGGTGGGGTATGCGGGTTGCCCAATGCCCTGAGTCCCTCCCAGGGCAGGGCAAACTCGACCGTCCAGCCGTTGTCGCGGATCGCCGGGCAGTTGAGCGCGCCATCGATCTGAACAGCGTGTTTGAGGCCGGGCAGCTCCCAATCCCGCTCGCCGATGCGTCCCATGCGCTCGCGACCATTCGGCCCGAGCCGCGGGACGAAGTAGAAGAAATCCTCCAGGGAGAAGAAGGCATTCAGCCGCTCGATATCGCGCCGCTCGACGACCGGCTCCAGCCAGGTCCAGAATACCTCATAGATGGTGTTGATGGGGTTGACGCCAAGCTCATAATAGACACCGTTCCCGTTGACGAAGATCTCGGCATCGCTGTCGTTGTGGTAGACGTGGTCGTGATGCTCGACGTGCGTGCCCCAGATCTCGTGATCCTCATACCGGTAGGCTGCATACAGGTACGTGTCGTCCCAGACGAGCGCGACCCGCGAATCCAGCGACACGGGCGCGCCAGTGTCCATCTTCACGAAGGGCGCGGACCACGTCGCCCGCTGCCAAACGGGCTCGTCCAGCCGTCCATCGACGACGATTGGCTCTGCCGTCCTCAGGCAACGGTAGGTGGCCACGGGCGGCAGGCCCTCGAGCGGTCCCTGGGGCAAGTTCAGCGTTCTGGGCATCTTGATCATACGGTACCTTTCTGTCCTAGTCTGACCGGGCACAGGGCTGGCCTGCGTGCAGGTGCCAGGCACTGCAGAGACGGCTCAACGCCCCATGAGACACCTAGGGACGCGTATCCGCCAGGCGTCGCCGCCTGACGGATACGTGCTCCTGACTTGTGATCTGCGTACTGGCCGTCACCTTTCAGCGGCCAACACCGTATCCCTGGTCGCCCCTACTGGTTGCAGGGATAGAGGTTCCCCTCCAGCACTTGAATGACGACGAAGTTGTCGGCGTAAGGGCTGTTCTTGTAGATGGGGTCGCCGTCGGGTAGCCAGCCGCAGGTGTGAAGGCCATCCATGGCCGGGTTGTTACCGTAACGCTCCCAGATCGGGATATTGGGCAACAACTCATTATAGGCCTGCGCGACCTGGCTCACCATAGCCTTCTGGGCGTCCATATCGAGGCCCTTGGTCATATCCTCGATCAGGGTCTCCAGGTCAAGGTCGCCGCAGCAGTCGGTGGTGACATTCAGATCATAGCTCATCCCCGGGCCCTCGGCAGCGGCGATGTTGTGGGTGAAGAGATCGGCCACAAACGAGAAGTGAGGATGCGGCGTCGCCGAGCCCCAGCCGCGGATTGCCATCTCGAAGCTTCCCTGGTTGACATCGATGGGATGCTGTGTGTGAGTGACACCCCGGAACGTGACCTTGATGCCGAAGGCGGTCAGCTGGTTAGCCAGGTTCTCCGCAGCGGCGGACCAGTCAGCGAACTCCGCCGGTGCCGTGAGCTCATATTCCATCACATCGCCCCGGTCCGTCACCCAGACACCGTCAGCATTCTTGGAGAAGCCCAGGCCCTCAAGGAGCTCCGTGGCTTTGTCGACGTTGTAGTCATAGGTGTTGAGGACACTGACGTCGGCCCACAATGGGATGATATTGTCGCTAACGCCAGACATATACTTCACGGGCTTGCCTGACTCGCCCAGAGAGACCGTGCCGTTCTCAGCACGATCGACGGCATAGGCGATCGCCTGGCGCACTTCCTTGACGTTGAAGGGATAGATGGTGTGGTTGAAGTACAGCGCGGGACCCGAATAGATAGGCGGGCGAAGGATTCGGACACCCGCTGCCTTGAAGGCCATCTCCGTCGCCGGCGGGAAGCCGTGCGTCGCGTAGTCCACCTGCTGCGCCAACACCAGCGGCGTGACCGTCGGCGTCTCGCCGTTGTAAATGTAGACCAGGTCGAACTTCACGGCGTCGGCCCAGGCCGAGGTCTCGTTCTTGACCATCGTCAGGCGCGCCTCGTTGATGCTTTCCAGGTCAATCACGTAGGGCCCCGTCGCGTTAAGCTCCGTGGGTCGGAACGCGTTGAACTCCTGCAGCAGCGCATTCCACTCATCGGTCGTATTGTCCAGACCCTCATCGACCAACGCCTGAACCTTGTCGGACCACTCACCGTAGGTCGCACGGTCTACGATGGGTTCCTTGATCGCGTACCATTCGACGACCGTGGAGGGCTCCGACATCTGGAAGACCACGGTGTAGTCGTCCTTGGCTGTCACCGACTCCAGGAACCGCCACACCGTACCCTTGACCAGACGACGGCAGTTAAAGGTCGCGACCACATCCTCGGCATTGAACTCGTCACCGTTGCTCCACTTGATACCCTTCTTCAAGTAGATGGTCAGTGTCGCAGCATCATTGTCGATCTCCCAACTCTCAGCGAGGAAATTCCGCCATGTTCCGTCGGCCCAGTTGTAGGTGGCCATGGGCGGCTGGAAGAACCAACGGTATATACCAAGGCCCATGTTGTTGGTCGCGAAGAAGTTGATGTGTCCCACGGGAGGGACAGTATAGGGATAGGCGCCGGCGAAGACGCCCGGGCCCGTCGGGACCGCGGTCACCTCGACGATCTTTTCAACCTCGACGGTCTTCTCAACCTCAACCTCGACGGTCTTCTCTACGATCGTCTCGACCTCGACGGTCTTCTCGATGACCTGCGGGGTCGGCGTAGCGCACGCCGCCAGAACCGCCAGGATCATTACCAAGCTGACTGCGCTCCAGATCCACCTTCGAGTAGACATTGATCTTGCTCCTCCTACTATCGTGAACGAACACTTCGAGTCAACCGCACAGTGCTCAAAAACACATCAGCATATCTTCCTGGCATGCACCTCCTCCGCTGTCTATGGTCCAACGGCGCTGTGCGCCTGCGGACGCGCTACTTGCGCACCAGAAACACCACCAATCCCCCAAGCAGCACGCCAACGATCAACGTAATGACCGTGACCACGTGTTCAGCCGTGCCTGGGTCCACGGTCACCAGCAACCCCAAGGAGACTACGACCAGAAACGTGGCTATCCTGAGAACAACCCTGCCCAAGTCAGGCGACAGCATCGCTACCCAGAATCTCCCTTGCCACAAGGTGGCACGCAACCCATCGCCCGTTACCTACGGGCACCAGGTCGGGTCGCTTTACATCACACAGCCCTTCCATGAAAAACGGGCACCGCGGATGGAAACGACATCCATGAGGCAGCGCAAAGAGACTGGGGATGTCATGGCTCCTAAGCTGCAACCGTTCTTTGGAGCGCGTCAGTTCCGGATCGGCCTCGGGCACAGCCGAGAGCAGCGCCTTGCTGTAGGGATGAAGAGGATCATTGACCAACTGCGGCGTCGAAGCAAGCTCGACGATGCTCCCCACGTACATCACGGCAATCCTGCCGGCCCAGGCAAAGAACTTCGCCACCGCCAGGTCATGCGTGATGAACAGGTAGGTGACCCCAAGATCACGTTTGAGGCTGCCCAGAATGTCAAGGAGGCTCACGCGGAGCGACACGTCAACCATCGACACCGCCTCATCCGCCACGATGACCTTGGGTTTGACAGTGAGCGCCCGGGCAACTGAGACCCGCTGACGCTGTCCGCCGCTCAACTGGTGAGGGTACTTGGTGATGAAATCCTCCACCGGAGACAGCCCCACCCTTGTCAGCAACTCGCTGACCTGCTCGATCGCCTCCGCCCGGTTCTGGACGAAACGGTGATGCAACAGGGGCGTGCTCAGGATCTTGAAGATCGTGTGTGACGGGTTCAGTGACGCATAGGGGTCCTGATGGATGATCTGCACTCCAAGCCGGTACGCCTTCCGATCTTCCTTGCTCCGTCCGTTATCGCCCCAGACATCGCGACCTGCATATCGCACGCGGCCCTCAGTCGGCTTAAGGAGTCCCGCGATCATCTTTCCCGTCGTGGTCTTGCCACAGCCGCTTTCACCAACCAGGCAGACCACCTCGCCCTCCTCAATGCCAAAGGAGACATTGTCCACCGCAGTGACCAGTGACTTCCGGGACCCAAATCTGCGCACCAGGTTCTGCGCCTCGATAATGTAGTCGCTCATCGTCGCGCCTCGCCGCTGTCTGTAAGTCGCTGCAAAAGGTCAGCAGCATCACGCCTTACGAGATCCGTGTGGAAACAGGCTACCAAATGCCCGTCACCCGCGACGGGCTCAAGCTGCGGCTCTTCAACTCTGCAGCGCTCCGTCGCATAGGGGCAACGCGGGTGGAACTTGCAGCCGTCTGGCGGGTCAATCAGGTCCGGCGGCGCGCCTGGGATGGAGACCAGTTCCTCGAAGTCCCCGGTAACAGTTGGCACCGCATGGATCAGTCCCAGCGTATAGGGGTGATAGGGTCGGTAGAAGATATCATTGACGCTGCCAAGCTCCACAATGCCACCAGCGTACATGGTCGCGACGCGGTCCGCCAGTTCTGCAGCCGTGGCGAGGTCATGGGAAATAAACAGCATCGAGAAGCCCAAGTCCGCCTTCAGCCGGACGAGCAGATCGATGATGGTCCGCTGCGTGAGGATGTCCAACGCCGTCGTCGGCTCGTCGAGAATGAGTACCTGAGGTGAGAGCAACAGGCTCATCGCCAGAAGCACGCGCTGACGCATTCCGCCACTCAGCTCGTGTGGATAGGCGTTGATGACGCGCCGAGGATCAAGCTGGACGTACTCCAGCAGCTCGAGCGCCCGCTGATTGGTCTCCTCACGCGACGTGACCCCGTGAGCCCGCGCCGTGTCGTAGATCTGGTCTCGAATCCGTAGCACAGGGTTGAAGGCGTTGAGCGCTGACTGGAAGACCATCGCGCACTCGCGCCAACGGAAGCGCCGCAGCTCGCGGCTGTTAAGGCTCAGGATGTCCAGTTCCTGATCATCGCGCCGGTACGTGATGCTGCCCTCGGTAATCCTCGCGGCCTTGGCCAGCAGTCGTACCAGCGCGAGCCCGAGCGTCGTCTTGCCACAGCCGCTCTCGCCGATAAGCGCCAGGCTCTCCTCGGGTCTCAGGTCGAGGGTCACACCCCGCACTGCCTTGACGCATCCGCGACGAACCTCGTATTCTACCCACAGGTCCTTCATCGAGAGGGGCACGACCTGGGCCGAATGCCGGGTTGCCCTGCCTTGCTCTGTGATCCTGTTCGCGCTCATAGCGTTAACCCGTCCGCAGTCGCGGGTTGAAGAACTCTTCCAGCGAACGACTCATCCACACGATCGAGAGCTGGAAAAGTGCAATACACGCCACCGGCACCATAATGAAGTAGACGCTGTTCTTGAAGAAGATAGCGCCCTGCGTCCAGGCCAAATTGATCATCACACCCCAGTTGCGGGTCAACGGCACCAGGCCAAGGAAGACCAGGCCCACCTGGGCGTAAATCGCCGAGGTCATGCCAATGGTGAAGTTCATCGCGATGTAGGCCATCATGTTCGGGAGAATCTCGCTGAAGATGATGTGCCGCAGACCGAGGTCCAGAGAGACCGCGGCCTCGACGTAATCCCGCTCCTTGATGGAGAACACCTGAGCGCGGATCGACCGGTAGAGCCCTGCCCACGACAGAAGCGCGAGCAGTAGCGCAAGGGCGAGCAAGTCCTGGAGCTGGATCAATGTCGCGAGCACCGCCAGCAGGGGGAAGCGTGGAACGGTCAGCCAGATGTCCGCCGCTGTCGTAAGTAGAGCATCGAAGCGCCCCCCGATCACGGCG
>JAKJAE010000118.1:0-270 GCA_022707665.1 Chloroflexota bacterium | reverse complement strand
CCGCCGTGAACAATCTGGGCGAAGATGTCCTTGCCTTGGCTGTCGGTGCCAAGGATGTGCTCCCGCGAGGGGGGCGCATAGATCGCAGTGACGTCCGCCTTCATCACTTCTGGCACGAACAGCGGTCCGATATAGGCAAGCAGTAAGAAGCTAACGAAGATCAGGAATCCCAGAAACCCGGTCTTGTTGTGGCTCATGACCCTGAGGAACCCGCGAATCCCACGCCAGAGCGCCGCCAGCCAGCGGACCAGCGTGAGGCGGGTGTCAACC
>JAKJAE010000117.1 GCA_022707665.1 Chloroflexota bacterium | reverse complement strand
GCCGGCACTTCGCTGCTCCTCTCGGTGCTATTCCACCCGCCTGAACCGCTGGCCAAAACCGCACCCCGAGTGTCGATGGTGTGTGGTCTGGGCCTGGCGGAAGCCGTTCGGGAAATGACGGGGATTCCGGTGCTCCTTAAGTGGCCCAACGATCTGATTGTGCCGGCTGCGCCTGCCGGCAGTTCCTGGTGGAAAGTCGCTGGGATGTTGGCGGAGATCGAGCCATCCCGTGGAGACCTCCCGACTCTCGTCGTCGTAGGTATCGGGTTGAACGTCAATGTTCAGGTGTCCGATCTGGGCTCTCTGGGTCCCAACGCATCGAGCCTCTTGGCCTTGAGTGGGGCAGAGGTGAACCGCGAACTGATGCTGGAAAGACTCCTGGCGGCGATCGACCGGCGCTACGCGGCGTTGCTGAAGGGAGTGGATCCGCTACCGGAGTGGCGCGAATCGCTGGCGTGGCTTGGAAGCCAAGTCGAGGTGTGCGCGCCTACTGGCTGTTTTGTGGGGATCGCTGAAGGCGTAGATGATGATGGCGCCCTCCTCGTGCGACCGGCAGGTGGCTGCTCACGCCGGATGACAGCGGGTGATGTGAGCCTCAGGCCGGCTTCGTAGCCCGGATTGCACCGGGCGTGATCTTGGCTATAGTGTTGCTGGCGCCATACGCCCGTGCCACATATCTGTTCAGGAGCCATTGCGCATGCGGTACCTTGTCGTCTCCGACATCCACAGCAATGCACCAGCGCTCGAGGCCGTTCTCCGTGATAGCCCCGAGTTCGACGCTTTGGTCTGCCTGGGGGATGTTGTGGGCTACGGGCCGAATCCGAACGAGTGCGTGTCGAGATTGAGGGACTTCCGACTGACCTGCCTTGCCGGAAACCACGACTGGGGTGCCATCGGGAAAGCCGACCTTCTGATCTTCAATCGTGAGGCGAGGCAAGCACTGCTGTGGACCCAGGCGGTCCTGCGGGCTTCCGCAGCCGAGTTTCTGAAGGGGCTACTCCCTATGCAGACACTGGTCGATGGGATCCTGATGGCACACGGTAGCCCTCGGGATCCTGTCTGGGAATACCTGGTCGACAGTGTCTCTGCGGCGCAATGCTTCGAGCAGTTTGACTTCAGGGTTGCCCTCGTTGGTCATTCGCACCTGCCCCTTGTGCATGAGTGGCTGGAGAGTGAAGGGCGCGTGCGCTCGCTGCGAGCCGAGGCAGGAGTCCTGATGCACCTCGATGGGCGCCGCCTGATCCTCAATCCGGGGAGTGTTGGCCAGCCGCGCGATGGCGACCCCAGGGCGGCCTATGCACTACTCGACACGGAACAAATGACGTGGAGTTTTCGTCGAGTATCATACCCGATCGCGATCACGCAGGAACGGATGCGTGCCCAGGCACTGCCGCAGCGCTTGATCGACCGGTTGGAGGTGGGCAGGTGAGCCCAGAAGACTGGAGGAGAATTGCTATGAGACATCGATGGTCACGTAGATGGTTGGCTCTGTTGTTGGCAGTTATGCTCATTGGCTGTGGTGCCAGAAGTGCATCGGATGAGGCCCAGGGCGTATGGGAAGAAAGTGCAGCCTCAGCACCTGCCGAGGCTCCCCGAGAGGAGTATGAAGCCGCAGTCGACGCCGACTATGCGGCTGAAGGGCCTGCGCCGGCGGATCTGCCCCGGATGATCATCTACAATGGCAGCCTTGTCCTTGTGTTGGCCGACACCGATGCGGGGCAGAATGCCGTGGTGAAGGTCGCAGAGGATGCCGGTGGCTATATCTCGAGCGCCAGCAGCTACAGCTATGAGAGCGGCCTGCGAAGGATCGAGTTGACGCTCCGCGTCCCGGCGGAGTCGTTCAATGCGACAATGGATGCATTGCGTGCGCTAGCGATGGAGGTTACGCAGGACTCCATCAGCAGCCAGGATGTGACGCAGGAGTACGTTGACCTCGAGTCGCGCCTGAAGGCGCTCGAGGCCAAGGAAGCGCGGCTCGAGGAGTTGATGGAAGAGGCCGAGGACACCGAGGCGGTCCTGGCTGTCTATGCAGAGCTGAGCGCGACACAGATCCAAATCGAGGAGACCAAGGGGCGTATGCGCTACCTGGAGCGCCAGTCGGGTATGGCGACGATCACGGTGACGCTTGTGCCCGACGAGCTCTCACGCCCCGTAGAGATCGCGGGATGGCGACCTCAGGGCACCGCGAAGCGTGCCGTGGAGGCCTTAGTAAACGCATTCCAGTTCCTGGTGGACGCACTGATCTGGGTCGTGATCGTGCTGCTTCCGGTCGTGGCGTTCATCGGGCTTGTGGTGTACGGCTTTGTCAGGTTGCTGGGCCTCGTTTTCCGGCGCAAGAAGCGGAAGCAGGCGCTCGCCGAGCCTGAGGCGCATACCGAGGGTGGCGGCGCATAGGGTCGATGGGCCGTTGTCCAGGACCCGTAACCAGTCGGGGTCCTGGACCGGCCCGCGCTGATGTCTGTGCCAGATACGGCCTGAACCTCGTGCTGTTGGTGTTGCCCGGGCTCGGCTATGCGGATGTGGCCTATTGAAGCCATCCGCCAGCGCGGCTGTTGTCCGTTAGCCGATCGGCTATCTGGCGATCAGGGCTGCAGGAAGGTCGAATTCCGACTCGTACCCATCACCCAGCACGCGACAACGAATCACCCCACCGGAGACCAGGTCGGCGCGCAGGGTAAGTCTTGGGGCGGCGTGACCTTGCCCGATGGCGCGTGTGATGGCCTCGGTCCACGCCTCGTGGGCCTGTGACCGATTGACCCATACCAGCGGCCAGTGTTGTGGCGCGTGTATTCTCACCCCCCGGTCGGCGATCAGCTCGCTCAAGTCCTGGAGTACCTCAGTTACGACTGCTCCCAGATCGATGGGGCTGTGGTTGCCCGTTGACCGCCGTGCCCGGTCAGGACGGGGAGATCCCGCCTGGTCAGCGCTCGCCTCCAGGACGAGCACCCAGTCGCTCATAGTTGGCTGGAGAGGGATGGGCCATCGGCCTTCTTCGTTAGCTTCCACGAGACCCACGTCGTGGCGCGTGCCGTTCCGCGGATTCCAGTAGAACGCACGGTAGTTGATGTTGGGCTCCAGTGCGCACACACAGCGGCGCGTCTTGGCCCACGGCATATCCGGTTGATAGACGTAGATAATCCGCACCTGCTCCGGAATGCCTGCTGCAAACGGCGCCTCCACATTGGTGGCCGAACCCGCAGGATCCACCCATTCGGGATGCGGCTCGAAGTGAGACCAGTCGTACTGCGCCAATAGCCCCTTTGCCAGCCCCAGTTGGTAACTCCCTTCAAGCTGGTACGCCTCTTCCCACGGCGTGTCCCCCCAGCTTGCTCCGTGTGGAGAGGGACCGTAGGGAACGTGGCGCGTGTTGCCTTGCCATAGGCCATTAGCGCCATAGGTATAACCCGATGCACCCGAGAGCATTGCGGACCAATACGTGAGCCGCTGCGTCTCGGCAGCCGTGCCGTGCAGGATGCCCTCATAGTTGACCTCGGCAACGATGACAGGCATTTTGGGGAGACGGTTCCGTTCGGTGGTCACTGTGGCGACGGTGTTGGGCACACTGCCGTAGCCCCCGTGACCTGTCTGTAGCATGTCGAAGTCAAGCACACTGTCATCGGTCACCTGATCGCGCCCAATTTGCGTAGGGTGGATCGTGATGGGCCTGTGATAGGGGTCGGTGGTCCGAACGTATCGCGCAACCTCGGTCCAGCCCTCGGTCTGACGCTTGCGATCACCGTCGGGGTCTGGCGAGAGGTAGTAAGGCATGGAGCCCTCGCCGGCAAGGCACCAGATGACGGGATAGCTACCCCAGCGCGCAATGAGATAGCGCCAGTGCGCCTTGACCCGGTCGATGTTCATCAGGGGGAGGTAGTAACCCCAGCAACCCACTACGCAGGGCACCAGGCCGCTCTGCACTAACCATTGCATTCTCAGATCGGCCATATCGAAGTACGCGGGATTGATCCCTGCGAATCCCTCTTGCCAGGCCAAACCGGCCTCGTTGGCGCCGCGTGGGTCGAGCGCAGGCATATCGGGATAGAGGCCTGCCACGATCTGAACCAGGCTGAACCCCTTGGCAACGCGGTCTGCCGTGAGCCGCTGGAATTCGTCAGGCCACGCGATGCGTGTACAGAATCCCATCCACCACGTATCGCCCAACCAGAAGAAGGGCGTGCCGTCGGCGAACTCGAGGATACGGCCGCCGTCACGGACACACAGTGGACCGTGGCGTAGCAGAGGGTGGCTGCCTGTGTAAGGCTCAACGACGAGGGTGGCGCCCTGGTCGTGTAGACCGGGATTAGCCGGGTCCGTACACGCGGTTTGTACGCGGTATCGACCAGGCCTTGGTGGAGCGAAGCGCACGTTCCACGTCTGGCCTCCGGCCCAGTAGGCCGGTACTCGCCAGATCTCCCCGCTGTCGTGGGTCAGGAAAGCGTCGAGCTGGAGATCATTGGAAGGATCGGGGTAGGTAATCGCGGACCCGTAGGACCATTGGGTCGTGACGTATTGCGTAGCAGCGAGTTGGTGAGCCATGGGCACCTCCCTGAGACCTGCGCCTGGGAGTATAGCACCATACCGGCTGAGCCGGGACCGGCGCACCAGTTACTGGCATACCATCAGTTTGACCTCGTCCCAATAGGCATCGTTGTGCTTGTAACGCCAGAGCGTGACAGACCTCAGGAAAATGGTGATGCGTGATGACTCCGAGCGAGCCCAGACCTGTGGCACCTCCCTGTAGGCATTGTAGATGTGGATGCCGTCGCCCCAGACTACGCTATCGGACATGGGGTTGCTGCCGCCGGTGGGATCGATGCCCAGCATGAACGTGAAGTTCATATCGCCGCCGTCGAGGCCCTCTGTCCCCTCCGGGGCAGAGAACTGGCTAAAGCCGACGTGAGCGCCCTCACTCCAGTAGGGATCATCCGGGTTATCTGGCGTGGGAGCTCCCTCGTTGTTCGACCATGCGTGGGCCCATGCGCTGAGAGAGACGTAGCTACCGGTGATGACGTCGACGTGCTGCAAGAATCCAGCATCGTGGACACGCCAGACGGTGAAGAGCGACATCCCGCGCAGCCCGGCCTGCATCCGGTCCGGGAAGTGGTGGTTGACCGTGCGGGCTTCGGGCTGTCCCCACATAATGTAGCTATCACCTTCGGCATAGGCCCGCCCCGCCCGGTACCACGTCGTCCACCCCGGCGGCGTGAGGATGCTGTTCAGCGTGTCTTGGAACTCGACCAGACCGGTGTCGGTGTCGATTCTCAGTGCAGCGTACGATGACTCGACCTCCCAGGCTTCCTCAAATCCCGCGTTTCGAATGGGTTGTTCAACCCAGATGTGCTTCTCGACCAGGGGTATGTACACCGTGTGGGTAATAGGAGGGCTGCTGTCCAGGTTGGCCCGCGCTTCGAGTGAATCAGGTAATGCAAGCGGAGCCGCTTCAGCGGTCCAGTGGCCTGGTACAGTCAAGATGATCGCCAGTAAGGTCCCGGCCAGCAGCAGGCATAGGGTGGTGCGTAGGGTCATAGTCAACTCCTGAATGGCAACGTCAGTGCGCGCACCTAGCTGCAACAGGTGCCGACGGTCTGCTAACCGTATTCTATCTTATCTGCGCGGTGCGTCAACCTTCGATTCGCTACAGAATCGTTACTGTCGAGCGTCGATCTGTCACACTACGATCAGATTCACGGACGAGGGCGTAGCCGCTGAACGCCTAGTGAGTCGCCTATTGCTGTCGCCGTAGGCGGCGGTATACTCGTGCTCTAACCTGGCAATGAGGGCGGACGTGCTGCCGAGGTCCAGGTTTGAGGTGCCTGGTATGGACTGGTATGTCTACATCGTGCGCTGTAGTGATGGGTCGCTCTATACCGGGATGACCCATGACATTGTGCGGCGTGTCATCGAGCACAATGCTGGGCGCGGTGGCCGTTACACGCGCGCACATCTGCCCGTGACGCTTGTTGCCGCCTGGTGTGTCGATAGCAAGCCAGCAGCTCTGACGATGGAGGCCGCCATCAAGCGCCTTGGGCGAACGACGAAGCTGCGTTTGATCAGCAATGAGACAGCGATGGTTGGCCCGGTTGCCGGAGCCAAGAGGGTTGTATGACCAAATACATTGACGGACACAGGTCTTCGCAGGTTGGCATCTACGTACACATTCCATTCTGCCGCCGGCGTTGTACCTACTGTGACTTCAACACCTATGCTGGCCTTCTGTCGCTCGAGGATGCCTATGTCGCTGCCATTGTGAGCGAGGCGCGCATGCGTTCCGAACGAGCGATCAGTGCACGGGCGCGTACGCTCTACTTCGGTGGCGGTACACCCTCATTGCTGGCGATTGAGTCAATCGATAGCATTGTCGAGACGGTAAGGCGCGAGTTCGGTTTGCCGTGGGAAGCGGAGGTCACGCTTGAGGCAAATCCGGGAACGCTGACCCCAGCCCATCTGGACGGTCTGAGGGGAGCAGGGATCACACGCCTCAGCCTGGGAGTGCAGTCCTCGCATAGCGCTGAACTGCTTATGCTCGGGCGTATCCATACATGGGGCGAGGCCGTTGAGAGCTACCGTGCTGCGCGCGTGGCGGGTTTTGACAACATCAGCCTTGACCTGATGTACGCGTTGCCCGGCCAGACGCTGGGCCAGTGGTGCGAGACCGTAGGGCGATGCCTCGAGCTTGGTCCCGAGCACCTGTCGCTCTATGCGCTCACCCTGGAACCGGGAACGCCTCTGGCGGAGACACTGGCGTTGGGAGAGGTGCCTTCGCCCGATCCCGACCTGGCTGCGGACATGTACGAGGTCGCTTCAGAGATGCTCCACGAAGCCGGCTTCTGGCAGTACGAGATCTCCAATTGGGCGCGCGGCGACAATCCCGCGCCGGCTGTGTGGGCGTTGCCACCTGACGGCAAGACTGAGAACATCTCTTCGCACGTGTCGGTTCACAACCTCATCTATTGGCGCAACGAACCCTGGCTCGGGCTGGGGGCGGGTGCACATTCGTGGTTCCGCGAGCGTCGATGGAGCAATCTGCCCCATCCGCAGACATATATCAACGCGATGCGGAGTGGCCATCTGCAGGGTTACAGCGAGGCACCTGTGTCACGGGTGACGTTGAGCGGTGAGACGATGATGATGGGCCTGAGGTTGGCTGAAGGGATCACCGATGGGCGCCTTTACGAGATGCTGGGACAGCACCTGGGAGATCTCTACGGAGGCGTGATCGACCGCCTGGCGGAACACCGCTTGATCGGTTGGGATGGTGAACGCGTGCGCCTTACTGAGCGGGGTCGGTTGCTTGGGAATCTCGTCTTCCAGGAGTTTCTGGGTACCGAGGAATAAGCGCGTTTGGACGGCAGCCGTGTGGTTCCCTCTCGAACCTCGAACCTTTTGACTTTCAAGCATTATCCTTTACAATAATCCTCTGTACTTCCTGCGCACCGAGACGGCCCTGTGGCCGTCTTTGTATGCTATTGAAGGGCAAGCGCGCCTGCGCGCGATGAGAAGCTGCATAACTACCTGGAGGGAGCGTAGATGAAAGCGTATACCACGGATAGCATCCGTAACATCGCCCTCGTAGGCCACGGGTCAGCCGGAAAGACGACCCTGGTCGAGGCGATGCTCTTCCTGAGCAAGGCGATCAGCCGGCGCGGGAAGGTGGAGGAGGGAACCGCGACGACGGACTTTGATGCTGAGGAGATCCGTCGCCAGATCTCGCTGAGCACCGCAATGGCGCCGGTGGAATGGAAGAACACCAAGCTCAATTTCATCGACACGCCTGGT
>JAKJAE010000116.1 GCA_022707665.1 Chloroflexota bacterium | reverse complement strand
GGGTTCTGGCACTGGCTCGACGTGGAGCACAAGGCTGTGCGATCCCATGGTCACGGGGGCACCGGGGGTGAGAAGGGTGGGGACGTTTGGGGCCAGTTTCTCGCCGCCGACGTAGGTGCCATTGGAGCTTCCCAGATCCGTGATGTGGCATACACCCGCCTGGCATGTGATGACAGCGTGCTGCCGCGAGACCCGCTGATCGGCGATCACGATGTCATTTCCTGTCTGACGGCCGACGGTGGAAGACGGGCCCAGAACGACGTCGGTCTGCGTGTTGTCTGGTCCGGTGATCTGTAACCTTGGGTTGGGATCTGACATCGCGGTGTCCCCTTATTTTGTCCTAGACGAGTTCGACGCTGTGCAGGCCTGAGGCGACAACCCCGTGAGCGATAACGTCGATCGATTCCACAGGGTCGCCCTGCGCCGATCCACCAGGCCGCACGCTGACCATGCGTACGCCGCGGATGAACTGGACGTTGGGCATTCCCTGGAGGCACTGATAGACATCAGAGACAAACACAGGGCGCCCGAAAGGCCACCCCTTGCCGTCGCTGCCGCCGGTGAGGGGATTGAGGTAACGGTAGAGGCGTCGCAGTGTCTCGGCCTCAACTGTGGCTGGCGCGACGCCCGGCGCGGCGCGCAGTTGGACCTGGCACGCGACCCAGTGGTAAGCAGGCGGGCGAATGTCCAGCCGCGTTGTCAGCAGGCGGCGCTCATCGAGAAATGCCGTGAGTTTGGACACGTCGTCCGGGTTGAGTTCGAGTTGCTCTGGTCGGAGATACCCCTCGGGATCGGGGATCCTGGGGATGACGAGCACGTAGACCTGACCTGGTGCGACACGACCGGCCTCAGCGGGCCGCGGCTGCAGGCACTTGACACGGCCAATCGCCGCCGGGAGTGCTTGCATAGCAAGGAACTCGTAGTCTGACTCAGTGACAGCGCGTTCGCGCGAGCGAAGGAGCGCCGGAACTCGCATCATCGCCGAGTCCAACGACTCGGCGTCGAGGCCGCCCCAGGCGGCATGGCGGTTGGCGACCCTGGCCACATAGGGAATCGCAGTTTTCAGCGTGTTCAGTACACCGGCCTGGACATTACCTTCCTGGCCGCCACCGTAGCGATACCCAGCGAGGATCAGGTTGGCATGGCGGGGTGGAATGGCCCCGTAGAGCCTGATTGTGCCGTCCGGTTGACGTACAGCAGGCCCCAGCCGGATATCGCCCGTGACGCTATCCAGGGTGTAGTGTTTGCTTGTACCATCGGACTCGGAGAAGTCCGGCACCTCGGTCCACAGCTCGACAGGGTGTCCCTCGACCTGGACGATGAGCTGTTCGCCCGGTTGGCGTGCCAGGACCGGCGTGCGTTGGAGTCTGAGGTGCTGTCCTGGCGTGCCGTCACTCTGTCCAAGGAACTCGTTATGGATCATCTGGGCGTGAGCGGCCCAGGTGGTGCCGCCCCAAGTGGCCACCTTGACCTTGCGGAGCACGGGCGTCTTCTCGTAGGGCTGCATGCCTTCGCGCTGCTCGCGAGGGCTGATCTCCCTGATGCGCACCCGTATCCAGTAGTGATTGCCCTTGCCGAAATCCGTTTTGTCCATGGCGGGCAGGTGGACCGTGACGCGTCCGCCCGTGTTCATACTACGTGTCGTGTCGCTCTCTACATCACAGCTTGCCCACCGCGCGCTATCGGCGCCGGTCGATGCTTCCCAGACGTAGGGTGGCAGTGTGGGGTCCACTCCGGCGCCACCAGCTGGGTCGAAGTCGAAATCAAAGCCCAGAACGTGGTGGCTGAGATCGTTGTCGAATCCGAAGATCAGGGCATCGTCTACCTGAGGCAGGGTCGAGAAGACCTCAAATCCCCCGAAACCTGCTTCTAGACGGCGGATGTTCTGATCGCGGTACGTTGCTTCAGCCTGCGCAGCGCCACGAGTTCGCACCCTGGACACAACGCTGTTCAGTGTGGGAGGATCGATGCGCAGATCCGCTTCGGTTGTGAACACAATGGATTGTTGCGTCTCCGTCTGGGTGCTGGCGACCTCGGTACCAGCCGGGATGACAATCGGCATCTGCTGGGGTCGGGAGAGCCAGAAGGTGACCGGTGCACGGGCGGGGACAGGTTGCTGCAAGGAGATTCCCAGCATCTCCATGAACGCGACCTTGTGAAGATCGGGAACCTGGTTCAGCCGGTAGAGCAGGATATCCGTCATCCATGCGAAGAGCTCGATCAGCGTGATGCCCGGATCGCTGACGTTGTGGTCAGTCCACTCCTTGCTGTAGTGGGGAATGCGTTTCTTGGCCTCATCGACGATGTCCTGGAACTGACGGTCGTCCAACTTGGGTCTGGGTAGCGCCATACTGGCCTCCAGTGTTGTGCGGTCCGCTATAGGGCGCGCCGCTATTCCTCAGGAATCAGGTAGAACGGGTACACGAGGCTACGCCGATCGTGCGTCGCCTTGACTTCGTACTGGATCTCGATGATCAGGCGACTGGTCTCCTCCGTGTCAGGGTGGACGTCGATCCGGGTGACCCGGATCCGTGGCTCCCACATCCCAAGCGCCTCCTCCACATAACGTCGCGCGCGGGCTGCTGTGTGGCTGTTGTTGGGTGCGAACACCAGATCGTGAAGCCGGCAACCGAACGTGGGACGCATCACGCGCTCACCAGGTGAGGTTGCCAGGATGACTCGGATCGCCTGTTCGATCTCGTTGCGCTCATGGGTCAGGGCGATCCCCCCCTGAGGCCCCATGGCAATGGGGAAGGCCCAGCCTCGCCCGACGATTTCATCTGGCATGGTCTCTAGCCTCCTATCAGCACCGTTCCAACGGCGATGATCTGTGCTGCGGAGTTCGGAACGGGATCGGCACAGGTCTGGGCCATGTCGCCCGCCCGCGCGGCGGGTTGCCCCCCGATGAACACTGTGGTACTTCCACGCATGATCGTCGCCCGGTTGGTTGGGGGTATCTGGAACATCGTTCCTGGTGGCGTCGGTATGTGCGGGGGCATGTTGGTTGCCGTGCTGCCAACCGTGGCCGCGGGCATGCCCATGATCTTGACCGTCGGCGAGAGGTTGCCGTCAATCATCCCTGCAAAAGGATGGGGGAGGGGCGTCGGAACGGGGCCACCTGGTGATGGCACCATGACGATGTGCATGTCGACGGCGGTAATCTGATCGCCTTGCTTTGCTGCCGGCTGTCCCATAGCGATACTCCTGTACGTTGGTTCGTAGCAGCGACTTCAGTCGTTCTGTTGCCCCAACAGGCGGTAGCAGATCCGAAGCGTCGGTTACCCCGAACGAGCTCAACCAAGCGCTAGTTCAGGTTGATGATGGCTCCTTTGATGGTCATCTGACCGCCGGCCTGCAGGTCCATGTTGGCACCGGACTCGATCTTCAGGCTGCCGTTTGCCTTTACGGCGATTTCGTTACCCTCGAGCGTGATCTTGCCGCCATTGTCAGCAAGCGTCAGGGTGAGGCCACCACTGCTGGTGACCTTGATCTCGCTGTTGGCGTCGTCAAGGGTCACGGTGTGCCCGCCCTTTGTGACGATCTCGATCTTGTTGTCGCTGGTGTCGTAGACGGTGATGTGGTGGCCGGTGCGCGAGTGCCAGGAGCGCACCAAGGGCCGTTCGACGCCGCTACCAGGGACGGGCGGAGGCGGGGCATCGTGCCCGTTCCACAGGCCTCCAAGCACGAAGGGGCGCCGGACATCGCCCTGTTCAAAGACTATCAGGACCTCGTCGTCGACGTCGGGTATGGCGAAGAGACCCGCCTCCGGGCCAGCGCCCACACCCACTACGCGAGCCCAGTCGCTCTCGGCGTTGTCGGCCATCCAGGGAAGCTTGACCTTGACGCGTCCCCAGTGCTCAGGATCGTCCGTGTTGGTCACGATGCCGATCATCGCGCCCGGCAAGCGCTCCTGAACGTAGCGCAGGCCCATGTTCTCGATCACGAGCCCGGTGCGCGCTCCACGGACGCTGAAGGCTGTCCGCAGTCCCTCGGCGCTGTACGTGTGCCGGGCATTGGTCACCAGGTAGGACCCGCTGAAGCGTTGCCCGAGTGCCTCAAGCTTGATCTGCTTGCCTGCACGGACATCGGGCCGGCGCAGAGCGAGGCCCTCGGCTTCGACAAAGGCGCCGCTCAGTTCATTCAGCCGGGCCTCGGCGAGAATATTGGCCTCGGCCTGGCTCACGGCGCTCTGGTCGAGATAGATGCGCTTGGCGGTGCCGAATGACTGCGCCCACGCTGCACCGTCCTTGGGTTCGTCGATATCGGGGTAGAGGGCGCCCTCTTGGGCGCGCCCAACGATGGCCGACTTATCCTTGACCGACCACGCCCGAACGACCACCTCATCCACTTGCTCAGCCAGGGTCATCCTCGGCGTGAAAGAGAGCAGGTCCGCGCCCCACGTCAACGTAGCGGCTGGGGCCTGCGTCGATGGCTTCCTGAAAATGAGTTTGCCTTCATCCACAAAGCACTCGTAACCAATACGCCAGGCGCGCTCCTGGATGAAGGAGAGATCGGACTGGTTGTGCTGCAAGACGTGGTCGTAGACCGTGGTTGTGGGGTCGACCTCGGCCTGGAGCCCGGCTGCCTGGGCGATTGCCTGCGCCAGGTCACTGTCTTTCGCGTTGAGATGCGCCTCCGTCTTCTGGTGGCGATAGAGGCGGTGGGATTTGTCGTAGCCGCGCACGACCAGGCGCGCGATCATGCCTTCCTGGAACTCGGGCTCGAGTGCCGTGATCTCACCCTTCATCAGGGGAACCCACTGCCCATCTTCTTTCTGGGCGGAGATCTCGACCTCCTTGGTGAGGTCGAAGGGCCCCTCATCGATGAGCGAGAAGTTCGGGTCCTGGAGACGAATCACGAACATGCCTGGGAGATAGGCGTGCTGATCCACATCCACGGTGAGGACATGGTCCATCACTTCGGGATCGATGTCGGCCCCGGATATCTTGAGGGCGATCTGACTGGCCAGAGGAGACGATGTGGGCATAGGTCGGTCCGATCACTCTGATGGGATGATGAGCTGTTGACCCGCGCGGAGAGTTAGCGGATCGTCAATATCGTTGTAGTCTGCAATTGCACGCCATCGCGAAGCATCGCCGTACACCGCATAGGCGATCGTGTCGATTCGATCACCTGCAGTCACCCGCCAGACGCGTTCAATATCGCCGCCGCCCGAGGTCGGGTTCTGACGCGGGTAGTCCTCCAGGTCTTTGTGTTGGGTGAAGGTAACCTCAATGCTGGCCCGGACGGGCGTGCCATCGGGCTTGAAGAGCGTGAACTTCTGCGTCATTGCAGTGATGACGGCGACGAAGCGAAAGACGCCCCACTCGAAGGCCACCTCGGGCGGGGGAACCTTGCGCGTCCGGTTGCCCTCCTTGCGCGTCTTCGACTCCATCAGTTTCCAGAGCCTGTTGGTGGTCAGGCTGACATCTTCGTCACTCTCATAGGTGTCGAAGACCAGGTTCAGCTTCAGGGTCTGTGGCCCTGCCTTCTCGAACTCAAAGCTGGGCACGTCAGAGCGATTTCGCCGTTCCTCTTTGTAGGTGTTGGTCTTCGTGACGGTGTATTCGAACGGGTTGAACATGCAGTTGACGGAGACACCGCCCCCCTTCTCCTCGCCGGCATCGTCGACTTCGTAGATGCGGGCGGCCTGCAGATTGCTGCGTGTGTTGGGCATAGCGGTCTCCTATGCTTCTCAGTGCCAGGGGGAGCGCTCCCGCTCCACGCTCAGACGGCGCTTGACCTCGGCGTAGACGCGGCGCGCCAACTCGGCAACATCGATGCCCGGTGCTTCCTCACCCTCGGCTGCTTGCGCGTCCGTGTCGCCTGGGGGCGCTGATGGGCCGGCGATTTGGGAGCTTGGTGTGGTGACCGGCATGGCGGTGCCTGCTGCCGGTGCCAGGGTTCGCTGAATCACGGGAGCCCCGGCCGCAGCCGCTGCCCCGTTATGTGCCTCCGCTGGGTGCGCGCGCGGCTCGCTGAACATGCCTCGCGTGGGTTCGCCTGCCCGTCGCTGTGATGCGGGTGTGGTGTCTGCCGGGCCTGGTGTGCTGCGGGTCTCCTTGCCTGTGTGCTCGACGTGGCGAGAAGGCGGGTGGGGGCCGGGCAGCGAAGGGCCGTCGGAATCGACGGTCGGAAGCGGTGCGCGGTCGGCGAGTCGCCCGCGGTCCCCAAGGTGGGGGGCAGGCTGTGGCACATCGGGAACCGGTTCGTCGATAAGGTCCCAAAGATCGGAGGGCAGCGGCCCAATGGCCGTCTGGACCATAGATGGCTCAGGAGCAGTGGATGGCGTCGCTGTGGATGCCCGTGGTTCTGTGGGACGCTGTGCCGGGGGTCTGGGTCGTCGTGGCGGAAGGACTTCAATCGTTGACTGGGTTGGGCCACCGGCGGCCACACGGCCGAGGAGCTGGCGCACAGACTCAGAACCGCTCCTTGTATCCTGATCCTCCGCGATCTGACCATCGATCGCTGTGACCTTGGGTGGCGCCTCAGAAGGCGGCACCTCAGAAGGCGGCACTTTGGTAGGTGGTGCTTCGACAGGCGGCGTCGCCGGGCGGTGAGCCTGGATGACAGTATCGGCTTCGGAGGGCACGGTCCTGGTGGAGGGGCGATCTGAGAGCGCTGTCTGTGACCACGTGTCTTCAGACGGCTCGTGTGCCTCCGGGGGCCGCATCCCAATGCGCTCAACGTCCCAGACCTGCTCGAGGGGCTGTGGGGAGGACTCAAGATCCGGTGCCAGCAAGGGCATAGGCGCCCGCGATTGTCCGGTCAGGTCCATTTCAGCGGTAGGTGTGGGGCCGGCAGCGCTGTGTCCCGCCGTTGCCGGGAGGTCGCCTGCGTCGCTCTGCACGGTGGGCGAATTGGCGTCGGGGGCGACGGCACGGCTGGGCTGACCAGTCGGGGCCGCCTGCGGAAGGACTGTCTCCGTTGAACGCTCGGGCGGAGGTCCGCCGGTTGGCTCAGGGACTGCCTCCACAGGCAGGGCTTCATCCGGTAGGGGAGACGGTGGCACAGACGCAACCGCCTGTTGGGAAAGGGCGGCTGGCGGGCTCTCTCCGGGGGAGCTGACGGCGGTCTGGTGGCGGTCAAAGATCGTCCTCAGGCGTCGCCACACATCGTCCGTGATGGTAGAAGAGGTGTCGGGCGGCCCGACCGATGGCGTGGGAGGGAACGGAGCGGACGAGGCGTCCGCCGTCCGGGGAGCCGTTGGAGCCTGATCTGACCCACCGGGCATGGCCTGTGCAGGGTGGGCAACTGGGAGGGGCATGCCGCTCGGAAGCGGGCCGCTCGGAAGCGGGCCGCTCGGAGGCGGGAAGGGCCTCGCCGGGGCCGAACGCGAAACGGTATCAACAAGCCCATGGCCTGTTGCCACCCGCTCGCTTTCGGGCCCGAAAGTCGCTGCTCCGAGCTCCTGGTCCGGTGGCACGGGCGATGGGAATGGCTCACCCGTCGATGTGCTGTCCGGAAAGGGGACCGGGATGGCTGTGACAACAACCTTCGGGTCGAGGGCTCTGGGGGCAAGAGGCATGGCTGGGCCCGCAGCGGGTGGCGTGGCATGAAACAGCGTTGCCACGCTGCGGTGGCGCGTGACACGGCGGATCAGATGGTTGCTGATCCCAAGCCTCGATCCGAATGCCATCGGTTAGCTCATCCCTTTCTGTATGTCCTACAAGGGGCGCACGGCGTGCGCGTGTTGGGCCCGGCGGTTAACCGCCTAACCACGGAGCCCGCGTCGGAACCCTTCGCAAGGTGCGGAAACCTTACGAAGGGAGCCGGCGGTCAGAACCGGCGGTCGGAACCGGCGGTCAGAAC